>DASWDX010000171.1:0-13642 GCA_036395055.1 Pyrinomonadaceae bacterium
CATTCCTGCGGTTTTGTTGATTTCCTCAAAACCCTTGCGCATGTTCTCGAGATCTTTAGCGGACAAAAACTTTGGCACAACCTCATTGAGGATCCGCTGCGGGTTTATGTACATCAAGGCGTCAGCCTCAGGCAGGCTCGAGAGGGAATTCAGCACTGACTGAGTCGCCGGTGCAGTTGCGGGAAGCGGAACAGAATTCGTGGCGGCCAACTGCGGCCCAGCAGCGTCAGTTTGACCCAGCGTCTTTTGGGCGGGGATAGTTATTACAGCGGCCGCAAAGGCTAGCAGCAATAGGATTTGGAGCTTGGAAATTTTTGTCACAGTCTAGGCCTCCATTCAGAGATTTGCTTATCTTCACACAAGAACATCGTTTCTAGACAGGGGTTTATAGCCACTCGATTTTTGGGACCGTGAACTCATCCCGAACATTCCCCGTATTCAGTGTCGAGGCGGGTTCGAAAAGCAAAACCTCGGCTTCTTCGTCGGCAGCCGGTCGGTGCTCCACTCCGCGAGGAACGATTATTAATTCACCTTCTTCCAACCAAACCTCTCGATGCCCAGCTGATTCGGATCTATCGCCGGCGTTTTCACGAAAGTCCATTCGAAATCTTCCTTTTACAACCAGAAACATCTCGTCTTCCGTCTCGTGGTGATGCCAGGTAAAAGGTCCTTTAAACTTCACGAGCTTGAGGTATTGCCCGTTTAGCTCGCCAATGATGCGTGGGTTCCAGTGATCGTTGATCAGCGAGAGTTTTTGCGCGAGATTGATCTTATCCATGTTGATAAATCAGCAATCAGTCAACAGTCAACAGTAAACAGTAAACAGCAAGAACGGTAAATCGCCTTATGGATCGCGTTCTCCGGGATTCATTTTTTGCAGGCCTACTTGCTAATGGTTTGACTGCAGTTGATTGGCTGTTAGCTGTTGACTGTTGACTGTTGACTGTTTGCTGTTTGCTTCCTCCTCAGTTCGAGTAAATTGCGTCCAGCAATCTCGCCAGGCGATAACCAGCTTTCGCTAGTTGCCGGCGCACCACTTCGCGGTTGAGCGCTTCGTAGTTGCTCGAGCGCGTGACATCGTAAACGATATCGGTCACGGGTCTTCCGTCGCGCGTCACTGGTTGGCCGGTCCGCGTTGTCACAGTGATTGTGCGCTGACCGGTGATGTTCACTGACTTATAAGCGTGATCCCGCGACTGCTGCAACGTATCGGTAGCCCACTGAGCGGCCCAGGTACTTACCGGCCCGCGCGGATTCCAATTCGATTCTGGCCGCACAGTCTCTTGCAAAAATGAGCCGAGAGTGTCGGAAGTTTGTTTATCGGTTTGGAGCATGAGCGAAGCCACCAGATCAAAGTCCCAGAACGAATGCAGATTGCGGCGGTCGTTGTTAATAATCAACTGATTGCCGCCTCGATCGCTAGGTAGGCTTTTTTGCTTGATCACTACCGGATCTGTGGCAATCATCAGCGTCCCGTTTGGACCCTTATCGATAAACCCGCAGCCAATGTGTAGTGGCTGATGAATATCACCGACGAAGTGGACTAACAATTTGAGCGCATTTCGTTGGCTGAGCGGGTGATTCGGATCGGGATGCCCTTGCAGCGTGCGAATGCAGATATTGAGGATGTGAACGATGTCGTTGTCAGGGGTAAAGCCCGTGCAGGTTTGGTAGTTTTTACAACCGAGGGGAAGGTCGTCGTAATGCCATTCGCGATTCTTCTCGTTATGCGCGATGTCCTGTAGAAACGCATTAGTGTCGTCGTCCGGATCAGGTTTGCCGATGCGGTCCTTAACTGTATCGGCCCAGGTGGAGATGTTGGCGAGTGTTTCGCCAGGCTTAAGAATCTGCGCGATCTTTTGGGTCGTGCGTTGCTTGATCCGCAGTGAAGCAATTTTGCCGACTGTCTGGTGGCCGTCGTCTCCCCAGGCATATGCAGACCCGGCAGGAGCAAATAAAATAATCGCACAGAGGAAAACTGAAATCGGTCGTTTCATTTGAGCGCACTCCTCGAAATCCCAAGCGTATCTGAAAATCTTTGGGAGGGTAGCATAACGCGACAAAGCCTTGTGTCAAACGCAAAGATTTCCATTGCGCCTTCATTCGCGGGTTGAGAATTTGTGATATATCCTGTCAAACCCAGTAAGAAATAATCAACCACAAAGAGGAGCCGATTGCTTAACTTTGCTATCCAAACAGCGCGCGAGGCGGGCGGCATCCTGGCCGACCGTTTGGGCCGAGCGCTGCAGGTATCGAACAAGGGAGACATCGATCTCGTTACCGAGGCCGATCTTGCCGCCGAGAAGCTGATCATTGAGCGAATCAAGTCTCACTACCCGCGTCATGCGATTCTTGCCGAGGAATCCGGTGCCACCGGAGGAGTGGAGTTCATTCCAGGAACGACCGATTGGAAGTGGATAGTCGATCCACTTGACGGCACGACAAACTACGCACACGGTTATCCCTGTTTTTGCGTTTCTATAGCACTTGAACACGCCGGCTTAATTGAAATCGCTGCCATTTACGATCCTACGCGCGACGAGATGTTTGCGGCGGAACGAGGTCAGGGCGCAACTTTGAATGGACGTCGGATGCGTGTCTCCAAAGTTGATGATTTAAACAGCGCGATGCTTTGTACCGGCTTTCCTTACAATGTGCGTGAGCGAGCAAACTTTGCCCGCGACTTTGCCCGGTTCACCATGGAGGCCCAGGCCGTCAGACGCGACGGCTCAGCGGCGATCGACCTGGCCTATGTTGCTTGCGGACGTTTCGATGGCTTTTGGGAAGATGGTCTCAATCCCTGGGACGTTGCCGGGGGTCTCCTTCTCATTGAAGAAGGCGGCGGGCGGGTAACTAATTTCACTGGCGGCGCACTGGATATCTACACGCCAAAAGTGCTTGCCAGCAATGGCCTTATTCACAACGACATGATGCGCGTGCTGAGCAGCTAGTTTTAATGCAGTCTGCTAACAACCCGTGCGTGCCCACACGCCTGGCAACTGCTTTGCTCAACGACGACAGACGACCAGTTTGCTTACAGAGCCGACTGGATAACCTGAGCCAGTCGCTCAGTTTCGCGGCGAACGCACGCCCGCGTTTCTTCTTCCGGTCGCTGCTCGACGTTAAAGACGGGGTGATAAACGATTTCAACTTTTCCCAGTCGCGGGAAAAGTCTGTTAGCCGGCCAGACACGATTAGCTCCGCGAATTGTTACGGGAAGAATTGGAACACCGGCCTCTAAAGCCATTCTCACCGCGCCGCCCTTCATCCGCACCATCGAACCATCAGGCAGTCCGCGACCGCCTTCCGGAAAAATTACAACCACACCGCTATCGCGCAACCATGTTAGTGAACGACGAATCGCCTCCGGGTTCCCTTCAATCTGAAGCGGCCAGGCTCCCAGCAGCGTGATGACCTTTCCGATTAAGGGCCAGGCAAACGCCTCGCTCCATGCGAGAAAACGAATGGGCCTGTTTACCGGTATTGCCAACCAAAACGGATCGCCGTAGCTCTGATGATTCGCGGCTATGATTAGGCCGCTATTTGGCGGGATGTTTTCAACGCCTTTATGTTCCAGTCGCCAGAGGACGCGACTGCTAAAAGCAACTACCGGGCGCATAAGATTGATAAGCCATTGCGGCAGTGTCCGCTCTACGCGCTTTGACCCCGCAGCAGGTTTGTCTTTGCCTGTTGTTTCCGAATTACTCAAATGCTTTGGGAGAGATACCAAAAGATAGATCGCACGCTTTGCTACTGACCAGACTGCGACTAATTTTCCCCGGCAAATCCGTTGCTCAAACTTTCACAGCGGCCACTCACGATCGACGAACTGCACGTGGATGCGCGGCACACCCGCCGGCCCCATACTTTGACCCCGCACGGCTGCATAAACCGACAATTTATATTGCTCACTAGTCAATCTGATGATTCGACCTACAGGTAAAGAAAGCGTTGTGTAAATTGCGGCGCCCTGTTGGCTGATATTTTCAGCCACGGTATGCTCGCTTAACTCGACTTCTCCGTTTTCGTTGAAACTTTCAATCAACATATCAACTGGAATGTTGTGACGCGTTTGGGTTCGCTTATCGGATGAAGCTGATTCCGTCGGCGCCCAATCTTCAATCATGTTCAGTTGTTCTGGCGTCGTGCCTCCGACCTCATAACGCTTCGAGGGATCTTCTTCATAGCTGCGCGGTGGTCTCTTTCCAACAAATGCAACGCCCACTTCGAAGAGCAGCGACGTGCTGTCCGGCGGTGTTGTCGTCCTGACATGACGCACCAGCGACCAAACTCTATATTGGTCCTCCACATGGTCAAACACCCGCAACTGCCGCGGCATCGGAATAGTCATATGCAGCAGGCGACCCTTTTCGACCGGCCGTTTCAGGGTGAAGGAAGCGCCGAAAGGTGTGACATCAATGAGACGGGTAATTTCAGTCCACTCCAGATCCAAAGTCTCGCGACATCGTACGCGAACGGGCAATTTGAGTTCTAATCGCTCGCGAATGCGCTTCCAGTTTCGTTGTTCAGACATGCGAGAATTGGAGGTTGTGCGCGACGATTTTAGTTGGCATTGCCGGTCGGGGCCCACATCATCGGCAGGGTAACCATTCTGAAATTCAATTTGCCGTCGAAGCTGTTGATTTTACTAGGGTTTTGGAGACTTCTGCGGTTGCGAAAAATCTCATGTTCGGGCTACAATAACACTTACTTTTCGAGCCCTTGAGTTACCTGTCGCGCGATCATTTTGGGTGCCTGAATCCAGCGCGAAGAAGCTCACGTCAAGACACCATTAATTACCGCCAAGCGCATGCTAAAGGTCGGCCCGCGTGTGCTGGCGCGCAAAGCTGGCAGCAAAGCTAAGTGCCGGCGGATTGTACTGGAAAGGTCAACGGGATGGAAACAACTTCTGAACGGAACCATATAAATATTGAAGACGAGATGCGGCGTTCGTATCTCGACTATGCGATGTCAGTGATCATTGGGCGCGCTTTGCCTGACGTGCGCGACGGACTCAAGCCCGTTCACCGTCGCGTGCTCTGGGCAATGCATGAGCTCGGAAACACTTATAACAAGCCCTACAAGAAAAGCGCGCGCATCGTCGGTGATGTGATCGGTAAGTACCATCCCCATGGCGATACCGCGGTTTATGACACGATCGTTCGCCTCGCCCAAGACTTCTCCATGCGCTACCCGTTAATCGACGGCCAGGGTAACTTCGGATCGGTGGACGGGGATGCAGCTGCGGCTATGCGTTACACGGAAATTCGCATGGCACGCGTAGCGAATGTGATGCTTGCGGACCTAGAAAAAGAGACAGTTGATTTTCAACCAAACTATGACGAGTCCCTGAGCGAGCCGAAAGTAATGCCTACGCGGATTCCAAACCTGTTGATAAATGGCTCGGATGGAATCGCAGTGGGGATGGCCACAAAAATTCCTCCCCATAACCTCACCGAGATCGTCGATGCCACGCTTGCGCTTTTGCGTACTCCTGATATCGACATAGAAGAGCTCATGAAAATCGTAACCGGCCCTGACTTCCCCACGGGCGGCTTTATCTATGGCCGGGAGGAGCTCAAAAACTCTTATCGTTATGGTCGCGGCATAATACAGATGCGCGCGCGCGCCGGAATAGATCGTATTGGACGTGGCCCTCAGGAGCGCGATGCGATTGTAATTACTGAAATACCGTTTCAGGTAAACAAAGCGCGGCTGATCGAACGCATCGCCGAACTAATTAATGAGAAGAAGCTCGAGGGGGTCTCTGACCTGCGCGACGAGTCGGATCGCGCCGGGATGCGCATAGTGGTTGAACTAAAACGCGATGCAGTGCCGCAAGTGGTTCTCAATAAACTGTACAAGCTGACGCCGATGCAGTCGTCGTTTGGTGTCATTAACCTGGCGATCGTAAATGGACAACCTCGTGTTCTAAACCTGAAGCAGATGCTGGAGTGCTTCATCGACTTTCGTCGTGAAGTGGTCCGCCGGCGAACTGAATACGAGTTACGTAAAGCCAGGGCGCGCGCCCATATTCTGGAAGGGTTAACAAAAGCGATCGACGCGCTGGATTTCATCGTGACCCTGATACGCAACTCGCGCTCAGTGGACGAAGCGCGGCTATGGTTGACCGGCCAGATGAAGACGATGAGCGAAGTGAAAACCTGGAAGGGTGTTCCTGCCGATACCGCGCTCAAAAGCTATTTAGGAAAACTACAGAAAACGCTGGAACGCCTGGGATTTTCCGAGATTCAGGCCCAGGCGATTCTCGACCTTCAACTGCGCCGCTTATCTGCCCTGGAGCGCCAGAAGATCACTGATGAGTATGAAGGGATTATCAAGCTGATTGCGGAGCTGGAAGAGATCCTCGCGAATGAGCGTTCACTGCGACGCGTCATTGGAAGTGAACTCGAAGAAGTTAAGAAAGAGTTTGGTGATGCGCGCCGAACTGAAATCGTCGATGAAGGCGTCGAGTTTTCGATTGAGGACTTGATAGCCGATGAAGATGTCGCGATCACGGTTACAAATAGCGGCTACATCAAGCGTACCCCGATTACGACTTACCAGCGCCAGGGCCGCGGCGGTAAAGGACGATTCGGCGCCGCCGCCAAAGGTAGCGATTACGTCGAACATCTCTTCATCGCTTCCACGCATGCCTACATCATGATCTTTACGGACGATGGCATGGTTTACAAGTTGAAGGTCCATGAGGTTCCCGACGCGGCGGCATCAGCGCGCGGCAAAGCAGTGGTGAATCTGATTAACATCCCCTCAGATCGAAAACTTGCCGGCGTTGTGCCGGTGCGCGATTTTGCCGCAGGGCGATATGTGCTGATGGTTACGCGTAAAGGTGTGATTAAGAAAACATCGCTGGCGGATTTCCAAAACATTCGCACAAACGGGATCATCGCTATCAATGTGGACGACGGCGATCAGTTGCTCGATGTGGTGCTGACCGATGGAACCAAGCGGATCTTTATCGCCACGCACAATGGCCTGGCAATTCGTTTTGATGAGAAAAATGTTAGACCCATGGGCCGGGCGACGCGCGGGGTTCGCGGTATCGACTTGCGAGCGGATGACTACGTCGTTTCAGTTTGTCCGGTTTCTGCGGACGACACGGAAAAGATGCTTTCAGTTTCCGAACAGGGATATGGCAAGCAAACACCGATTACGACGTACCGTTTGCAATCTCGCGGCGGCAAGGGAGTTATTAACATGAAGACGACTGAGAAGACCGGCAAGGTAGTGGCTGTGTTCCCCGTCGACGCCGACTCGGAGATTATGATCATCACTCAACAAGCTAAGTTGATTCGATTGGAAGCAGCTCAGATTCGGAAGACTGGTCGCAGCGCCCAGGGTGTCAGACTAATCAAGACAGATGAGGGCGATAGAGTGACAAGCGCGTCGCTGGTTGAGGCAGCGGCAGATGAAGAAATTGAGGACGTGCCAGCAAGTTAGCGCGCGGACTGGATTAACCAATCAGCGGGGGCAAGCCCATCTTCCTCACCATGAGCTGATTTCAGTTGAGAGCCAGTGTTTTGCTTGAAAGGCATTCAAGGACGATTTGCTGAGTGAGTAGAATAGTCTCTCAGGTTAGGAAGGCGGGCTTGCCCCCGCATCTTGGCTGAACGGCTTTGAGACTTCGACTTTCGATACAACGCTCAGCTGTCTTTAGCATTTCTCGGGCGTAGCCTCGCCTTCGACCCACACCCCGCCATCAGCAAAGACTTCTTTTTTCCAAATGGGTACGGTGCGTTTGAGTTCGCGGATGGCCCACTCGCAGGCTTCAAAGGCAGCGCGACGATGAGGCGCGCTAACTGCAATCACGACGCTGGTCTCGCCAATTTCAAGACGTCCCGTCCGGTGAACGATCCCGATGTGCGCAATCTCGAAACGGTCGTGAGCTTCACGCCCCAGGCGTTCGAGTTCACGAAGAGCCATGGGCGCGTAGGCCTCATACATCAGATGCAACGTTTGGCGGCTGCGCGTCCACTCACGCGCATAGCCATCCAGCGTGACTGTTGCCCCGCACTCCGGCAGGACGACTCGGCGAGCTACAGCGCCGACATCTATAGGATCAGTGGTCAGTTCGAAGAAATCATCTTGGAATCCTGAGGCAGGTAAGATGCCTGCGCTCCCAGCGGAGCCGCCGCTAACCGGCGGAAACATGGCCAACTCATCACCATCTCGCACTTCGCGATCTGCCGGCGCATACTCCTGGTTCACCGCTAACAGCAGCGAGCGTCCGAAGCGACGCAACTCGGGAAACTTTTCCAGCACTTGTTCGAACGCAATTGCAGCAGTTGTGTCTCCTTTCAAACTCAAACGAACTTCACCCTGACCCACAGCATCGCGTGCGGCGCCAAAAAACAGCACTTTCACAGTTATCTGGTTGTTAGGGTTTTCTGCCAATTGTGATCTACGTTTCGATTTCTCAGGAGCGTCATTCTATTTCAATCTTTCTGCCGCTATGCCCATTGCCTTTCGCCAATTCGTGAACGCGCGCCCGTTCTTCATAACCGGAGACAGCTCGTCCCAGTATGTCGCGCAAGCGGCGCAAGCGTTCCGAAGTTAAACGCAGCTCGAGCAGCTCCTGCTTTACTTCTGTGTCGACTTCCATTGCCGCCGCTACCAGGAAAGAAAGGCGTTGCGGCTCAGTGTCTGCGATGTCGGGCAAGTTTGCGCGCTCGTCATTGATAGTGCGCACTGCACGGGCGATGCGGGTGAAGATTTCGGCAACGTCCCGCGAACTCTGCGCTATCGCTTCGCTATCATCACATTCGTCTTCAAAGTAGCTGACCCGCGCTACGAGATATGGATTGCCTCGCTCGAGATACTCTTCGATCCGATACCTGATCACGCCGATGGTCAGAATGTTTGAACGCCCATCAGGGAAAGACTGCGTGTCAGTGACTTTCGCAACACAGCCAATACTACCTACGGGTGGCGAGTCATTCTCGGCCACAGACGCGTCAAAGTAGGAAAGGCCGAACAGACTATTCCCGGCTCGAATATCGCTCAGCATCTGCCGATAACGCGGCTCAAAGATGTGCAATGGCAGAGGCACACCGGGAAATAAGACTACGGTCAGCGGAAAAAGGGGCAGCTCATTTACTCCGCTCACAATGTCGCTTGCTTCGCTCATCGATCACTCAGAAAACTGTCAACTACCAAAGGCAGCGCCTAATTGCATCCTCTGAACTGTGACTATTGCGAGGTCGTTATTATCGCAGACGGACGATGAGAAGTCAGTAATCGGCGGCTTTCGGTAGTGGAACTAACCCAGTGCCCAGCTTTCCGGATGGATTTATCAGTTCACCTGCAACAGCGGCGAGTAATCATCGAGCACCAGCCCGCTATCGCAGCGGCAATCATCTGTTGCTGCGGCATTAATGGCAATTTGGTGAGGAGGGGTTCAGACAATGTCCAGCGAGCGCGGTGCCATCCGACGCATCGTCGCCAGCAACTTTTCCATCTCAAAAGGCTTGTCGAGAAATTCATCTGCGCCGATGGCATAGCAGGCATTCCGAGTTTCGATCCCGCTTGCCGAAGTCATGACCAAAACCTTGGATTCCGGAAGATGCGCTTTTAAGTATTCGAGAATCCGCAGGCCCACTTCCGGCGAATCGACTTCCGGCGGCAAATTCAGATCGAGGATTGAAACGGTGGGCTCGTAAACCTTTGCACGCCTGACGGCCGTCTGCATATCGTTTGCAGTTACGACGTCGTAGTCATCGTTGAGGGTCCAAAAAAGCTGTTGGGTGATGGATTCATCATCATCCACGATAAGTATTCTGGGTTTCATAATGGGAGGTCCTCCTTAAATCCTGTTGCTCGGAGTGAGCCCCTATTTAGGCAATGTTCATGCCTCAGTGATTCAGCGCCAGCCAGTTGATGGGCCATAGAAGGATCTGCCGTTTGCAAGAAGTCTTCCGTGTGGACATTTGGAAACAAACCCATGCCGATGGTGTCTTCAGATGTGGACTGTTCCGTTGGAGTCGGGAGGCTACTTCGAGCGTTCGGTGCGAAGAAAATCTATTCCGGCGCCTTGCTCCGGAATATCCACACTAGCAACGATCTTGAGGATGCCGAGATCGATTATTTCTACCGTGCCTGGTTCTGACCCGATTCCCTCGACGGAAACAAATGCATAGTGATCGTCCGGCGAAACAACGACGCCGTGCAGCACTTTTCGCCGGGTCGGAATCGTGGCTAGCTCGCGGCCAGTCTTTATATCAATCACCGAGACGGACTGGTCGCGCTTGTTAGTTGTCAGCAATCGCGTGCCATCTTTCGTAACGGCGAGATTGTAAACTCCCGGGCGCGCTGGGATACGTCGTGTCACTTTCCACTGCGCCGCATCTATTTCGACAACCTCGCTCGACTTATTGCACGCTACGAAGATGGAGGACCCATCGACGGAGGGTTGCGCCCAGGTAGGTGAACAGGAAGCGTCGCCGGGTTTCGGAGGCTCCATTCCATGACCGCCCATGTCCATGTGTCTGGAAGGGCTGGAGGGCTTGGATTGAGCCGCGGACTTCATGCCTCCCATATCAACGGTCTTTAATGCTGGAGAGGCTGGCGCGCCGTTCATGCCCATCTCACTACCTTTTGTAAGCAGGAAGTGCCGCGACACTTTCAAGGTCTGAGTGTCGATCTCCACCAGCATGTCGTCCATCATGCAACCTGAATAGTGCTTAGTCCCCTGGGGATTCAGCCGCGAGCCGTGTGGCATGGCGCAGGTTTGGATGCGCGCGACTTCCAGCATTGGCTCGGTCGCGACTACGGAAACTGATGAAGGCACCATGTCGCCGTGTAAATTAAAATTCACTACCCACAACAGGCTGCCGTCCGCGTTGATGTCCATCGTGGCTGGGAAAAAGCCGAGTCGAGTTTGGCCCAGCACGCGATCGTCTTTGGTCGCATACTTCCAGACCGACCCAAACGGCCGGCCATGGGCAAGTGAAACGTAGTAGAACTGCCGGTCTCGAGAAACGGCAATTCCATGTGGCCCATCGATGTCAACCGGCATGTCACCCGTGGGCACTTCATGCTCCAGGCGAGCGCCGCCCGGACCGAAGCGAATCAAAGAAATCCTGTCGGCAGCTTCGGATAAGACGTAAACGAGATAGTCTTTGTCGGGCTTTGACTGAGCAAGAGTGGGAGAGGCTGGCCCGTAAGAGATTGCAAAAAGGACCAATGGAATGGTTCTGGCGATAAGCCACAGAGGCGCACAGAGAACAGGAGAACAAATAGCGTTCTTGCCGGTCTGTTGAAGGGTCTCTGAAGGCATACTTTCTCTGACGATTCAGAGTCCAAGCTTTAGCTTGTGTGGCTTGCAACCAGCAGCCTAAAGGATGACTCTGAACTTCTGCTATGGCTTGTCAGGCTTCTCAGGCGGAAAATCCTTTTCATCAATCTCATCGATCACTTTCAACTCGGCCCCGAATTTCTGGTATCCGCGAAAGCGAATTTCGTTACGGCTTTGCACCGTCCTACTCCTGTTCACGGTTGTCAGCAAAATCTCCGAATGAGTTGGAAGTAGATATTTGTTTTCATTGATAGTCACCCAGTCGTAATCGATTATGCTGGTGGCTGCGGTAATTGGGAAGTCAGCAGGTATCTCCGTTGCGATCTGCTCAAAACGCAGCACACGATTGGTTTCTCGATCAATCCAGACACGTCCCCGGGAGCCGACGCTTGTAGAAGCATCGCCGGCTTTCAAGGTAAGTTTTGAAAAGGGCTTTTCTATTTGATATTCGAAAACCAGCGTACGGCGTGCCTGTATCAAATCGGTATCCGCCAGCTTGAATTCCGTTTTTGATTCAGTCTTAAAAACATCGGCTACTGCGGAGATGTATTCAACGCCGCTCGAAGTCGCGCCCCCAACCTCTTTGCTGTAGTCTCTGCTTTCTTTGGCTTCCTGGCCCAGCGGCATGCCATTGATGGTCAATACTTTGTATTGCTCGCCGGCAGTGGCGCGATAACCGACTGCGATCGTGAGATTGTCCTGCGGTAACCAATTGCTGGTGGTACCGTAGGCCACGGAACGTTTGATCAGCTGCTTAACGATGAAGTCGGGCATTGCGTCGGCAGCAGCGAGTGTTGCCACGCGGGTTCGATCCAACAGCTCATTGGCTTCCGCATCCGGCGGCCGCGCCGAAGCCGTGGGATTCACTCTTCTTCGTTCGGCCTCTTCGAGTGTGCGACGCAGTAATGGGTCGCTGCCACTCTTGGTTGCCACCAGCGAACGCATGCCGTCGGTAAGTGGAAAGCCGATGCCGCGTTTGCGGATCTCTTCGACGATCTCATCGCGAAGTTCTGGGTGTTTGGGCAACTGGTACACAAGGGCTACAACTTCGCGGCTGGTAAGCGGCGAAGAATGAGACTGTGCTTTGACCAGGGAAGGGCAGAGAACTACAACGAACAACAACAGCTTGATAAACTTGCGATTCATATTATTACTGGATTGGAAGTCTTCGAATAGGATCACCTTTATGATAATAGTACCGGCCGCGGTGTCAAACGGAGGGGCAAAACAACGAACCCAATCAAGGCCTTGCGAAATAGCTCAAGAATTATGTTGAGATCAATCAACTTGTCCCTTTCGATGTATTTCAGGTGGGATAGTTGCCCAGCCCAGTAATTGCAGATCAAGGCATTTCAAAAGCAGAGTTGTTCGATGGCTTGCCGCAGAATCTTCACGCAAGCTTCGAGTTCGGTTATGGGAACAAACTCGCCGGTCCGATGAGCGACGCGAATGTCGCCCGGTCCCAGCACGATCGCCTCGGCCCCGAGCCCGGTCATCTGAGCTGCTTCGGTGCCGAAGGATACAGTACCCGCTTTTTGGCCGGACAATTCTTCGAGCACGCGGACAAGTTTTGAATCAGGTGAGGTTTCAAACCCCTCATCCGCGCGCGCCGCATCCACATCGCAAACAAAAGTAGGATCGAGCGTCTTTTCTTCCTCGATTGCGGCAAAAAGCAAATCGAGCAAGCCGTCGCTGCCCTGTCCGGGTATCGGACGCCACTCAAGCGTGAAGCGACACTCGCCGGGTATCACGTTCTTCGCCGAGCCGCCGTGAATTAGACCGACATTAAGAGTGGTATAAGGCGGATCAAAAGCGGAGTGCTCATGGTTTTTTAGTTCAACAGCAAGGTCTCCAATTCGCGTCAGAAGTCCAGCGGCCCGAAAGATCGCTGAGGTTCCCAGGTCTGGATAAGCGCTGTGAGCTTCACGACCTTTAATAGTGACTTCGGCGAGGCAATAGCCCTTGCCGGCTCGTATGGGCCGCAGCGAGGTGGGCTCGCCAACAATCGCATAATGTGGATTGATGACCCGGGCTTCCGCTAATCGTTTTGCTCCGAGCAACCCAATTTCTTCATCCGCGGTAAAGATCAAAGCTAACGGCAGACGCAGTTTCTCCAGATCAAGGGCTTCAATTGCACTAAGTGTTGCGGCGATAAATGCTTTTGTGTCACACGAGCCACGCCCGTAAAGTTTGTCAGCACCTTCGGTAAGGCGGAGGGCGTCTTTCCAGTTTGGATCATAAGGAACAGTGTCTGTGTGACCAACGAGTGCCAGCTCAACTTGCGGCGGTCCTTCAGCAAACTCTGCGCCCGCAAGGGCAATCAGGTTT
>DASWDX010000172.1:0-15734 GCA_036395055.1 Pyrinomonadaceae bacterium
CACCACTCTAGGCCCTGGCCGGGCAAAGTAAGAATTCGCGTCCACAGCATACACTCGGTGGTTAACGACAGCAGGAAGACTAGACCAGCGCGGATAAGTGCAGAGTTGCTGCGACTGTTCGACCACTTGCTCCAGGTTGAAGCCACAGGGCGTGATGATTAGAATCTCGGGTTTCCATTCCAGCACCTTATCCCAGGAAATGCGAACTGAATCGCTCCCCTCGCGCGCAAGCCCATCCATGGCGCCCGCGATTCTGACCATCTCCGGCACCCAGTGGCCGCTGCAGTACACGGGATCAAGCCATTCCATGCAGAAGACACGAGGCCGGTTTGATAAGCTTCCCGTGACTGCGGCTATTCGTTCCAGCTTCGCGCGTGCCGCGGCAACTAATTCCTTAGCTTCCTTTATGCGCCCTGTTGCATCGCCCAGCTCATGGAGATTAGCAAAGATTTGTTCCAGGGAATTTGGCGTCAGCCAGAGGATTTCCGGCTGCTTGGCTAGCAAACTTAGGGCATGCGATACCTCATTCCCCGAGGGCGCACAGACTTGACATAAGTCCTGTGTCAGGATTAAGTCGGGTGCGAGTTCTTGCAAGAGTTTCTCGTCCACCTCATAGAGGCTCCGTCCGTCTCGCATCCGTTCGCTAACAGCCACATCAATCTCACGTTGACTCATCTCCTCGATCGGAAGAGCTTTTCGGACAACTACAGGCTTTCCTTTTATCTCAGGCGGATAGTCACACTCGTGTGTGATTCCCACCAGTTGTTCCAACAGCCCCAACGCGCACGCCATCTCCGTGGCAGAAGGCAGAAACGACACGATCTGTTGCGCGGCTCCCATCGCTTGTCTCCTCAAGGTGACTGTGGTTACACGGCAAACCTGGCTCAAGATAATTGCTACCATCTTCAGCCACTATCATTCTGGCAATAAGTCGCGAAACCAAAATGACTCTCTTAAAATAGTCTCGCCTAGCGAAAACCTTACCGGCGCTGTGAAGATCGGTCCATCAAACACAAAAGAATGAAACTCTCCATTCTCGCCGCAAGGATCGACCTGGGCGGGCAGCGATGAAAGAAAAGACTCATCGATTAGTCGACCGGCGAAGGATTGGTCCAGCACGTTTGAATCCACACAAGTAACAACGGCTCTGAATCCCAATTCGAGAAACTGTCTGATGAAAAGGCCCGTATCGCGCTGCCACACAGGAAACAGGCCACGCATCCGATGCCGGGCGAGAAATTGCTCTCGATAGGCTCTAATGTCCTCAAGAAAAAGATCGCCAAATACGATCAAATCGATTCCATGACCGCGATAAAGCGACAAAGTCTCGCCAATCTTCGTCTCATATTCTTCGTTAGTCGCACCCTTGGAGATGAGAACCTGATGTAGTTGTAAGCCCAGGCTGGCTGCTTGCCTTTCGAGCAGCACCCGGCGGACGCCATGCATGCTGATCCGATCGTATTCACGCGTGACAGTGGTTACGAGTGCCGCCACACGATACTTCTGCTCTCTTTGAATCTCGTAGAGCGCAATGCAGCTATCTTTGCCACCGCTCCACGACATCAACACATTTGTTTTTGTGCTGCCTCTGGCATTTGATAACAACGGTAGAGGGTAAACCATAGTTGTGTGGTTATCAGGCTCTTTCCATTGGTCTCTTGTTCCCTGACAAAAATCAGAAACTGAGCGAAGCGCCTCCCCGAGCCGTCCGTCCAGGCGTGCGAAAGCCGCTTTCAAAATTATCGCGATCGAAGAGATTGTCCAGGTAGCCGAAAACACGCAAATGCCGCCGCTCCGTTAGCGGCAATTCGTAACTAGCACCCAGATCGGATTTGATAAGGCTCTTGAACCGATAGACCCGTGGGAAGATCGGAGCAAGATAGTCACTCGTTGCCGTCAGATCGAAGTTGACGAACGTGCGCCGTCCGATGCGTTGAGTAACCACGGCTGCAAATTGGTGGTCCGGAACAACGAGCGAGCTAATTACTCCGCTACCGCTGACCTGTGGCGTTTGCTGGTCGCTGTTCGTATAGGTGTAACTGACGAAGACGTCAAGCATGCGATTGGGAGACGCTGTAGCAGACAGCTCAAGGCCTCGTGCTAGTCCTCCCCCCGTGTTTAGAAAGCCAAAGAAGCGTCCGAAGGGATCGGTTTGCGGGTTGATCTTGCCGGAGAAGTCGAAGCCGATTACTTCCTGGAGTCGTGTATAAAAATAGGTTGCAGAAAATCGGAACCGATTGTCTTTGAGAGATTGATCGATTCCTGCATCGAAGGCAATAGAACGTTCGGGCCGAAGGCGCGGATCGCCTAAAGGCGAGAAGAACCCTCCAAAGAATGATGTCCCGAATCGTTCGAACAACGATGGGCTGCGATAGCCGTTGCCGATGTGCGCGCGAAGCTTGGTGTGTGTTGCGCGGAACAAATATGCAATCGAGCCATCTCCAGTGTAGGCGCTTCCCGGCGATTCAAATACGATTCCGGAATAGGGCGCGCCGGCGGTTGGAGTGAATTTTGGATTGTTGAGGGAAAAGAACTGAGCTCGAAAGGCCGCTGAGACCTGCAAGCGATCTTCCAAAAAGCGCAATTGATCCTGTACAAAAAACGTATTGCTGTGTTCGACAACATTCGTCGAAGAGTTGTCGGCAGCGTTGAATGAAAACGAGCGATTCAAGAAGGTGACGTTTTCAAATTCGTAGCCGGCATTGATAAAGTTGTACTTGCCGATACGGAAATCGGTGCGAGCATTAAGCGTGTGAATGTGGCCGTCGTCCTGCGTGCTCGTAGAACCGCCGAATGGTTGAAACCCAACCCCGGCGGGGCCGTTACTGTTTAAACGGCGCGTGGCCAGACCCTGATAAGAGATAGTGTAACCAAAGGCTTCAAAGGGACGGTGCGCGAAGGTAATGGCCCCGTTGAAGAAACGACTGGCCGCTGAAGCGTCAGGATCGTTTGCATCAGGAATAAATGTCGCGCCGTCCACGTTTAATTGTGCTGGCGGAACTCCCATTTCAAAACGTCGTAGTTCTGAACGCGAAAGCGGCAGAGCATCAACAATCCCGGTTGCCGGTAACGTGCCAATAACATCCGGGCTGTCGTTTAGCTGAACAAAAGAAGTCCCGGCATAGATACGCCCGGACAGAGTGGTCGTTGGCGACGAGCGCAGCATGACGCGCCCCTGACCGCTTGAGTTACGGGCGGCATCATCACGGTCTATGCCGCGCGCGACGTTTAGGTGACTTGCTCCAGCGCTGAAAATAAAACGACCTGTGCCGCCCGCTATTTGTGCGCGTCCACGAAACAGTCCCAGCCCACCACCTTCCATCAAAACGTTACCGTGAGTTGGTCCACCACCTTCGTCGGTCACGATGTTGACGACACCGCCAATGGCGTTTGTGCCGTAGAGCGAAGATCCCGATCCGCGAAGAACTTCAACGCGGTCGAGGTTGGTGACCAGGAAGTCGCTCAAAAAGCTTGTTGCATCCCCTGTAGTAGCATCGCGGAAACGGATCCCATCAATCAACACCGCCGTGTCCTGATTGCGCAATCCGCGTGCTTTGATAGAAACAAGTCTGCCAGGCCCGCCCAGTTGCTGCACGCGCAATCCCGGCACCGTTCGCAAAGCGTCCGTAATCGCTGCTTCATCGCGCTCGTCGATCTCGCGCGAAGCCACCACCGAGACAGCCTTCGAGACCTCATCGACCGGTTGCGCTGTAGCCTGTGCGGTAACGACAACTTGCTCGCTTACACCTGCAAGAGGTAGCGAGACATCAATCGACGTGTTGGCCTTTGGCTCAAGGCGTATTACGCGGGTAGCTGCGCGCGCGAAGCCACTTGCGTCTGCTTCGATCAAATACTCGCCCGCCGCTAGTCGTTCGAAGTGACAGGTGCCCGTGCGATCAGTCACACCATTGATTCGAATGCGACTGTCGCGGGTGTAGAGGGTGACCTTGGCATTTGTCAGAATCGCGCCTTGCGGATCCGTTACGCGCACGTTGATTTGTGCGCCGTCCGCGCTGTTTTGCGCGAAAAGCTCGTTAGAAAAAGGACTGAAGATGAACAGCAGAACTAAAATGCTGGTTGGTTTGTTCTTGAAATGGAAGAGGTTCTTGCGGTTGCCGTGCGCTGTAGTTTTCATTTGTAGAGTCTCCTGCCCGTCGCAGTGCGAGCTTTACGAAAGGGTGGCGGCGAGGTCTCCTGACTCGCGACTCAGCTCTGGACAGCCTTCCCATTCTATTTGGAACAGTGGCTAGAGCTTCCCAGAGCGTCTTCGTCGCCAACAGTTGCGCGGGCAGTGGCGGCTTTTGACCGCCTTCCCTAAACCGTCACCCGAGTTGATGGGAGAGAGCAGCGAAATGTCTGCGGCTCCCGGATTACCGTCGCACTTCGTGCGCCGGAGTTATACGTGGCGCGCCTGAAAGCGGGTGCGCATCCACTAATACTTTGATCTCCAAAACCTCGCTTAAGAGTTCTTCCGTCAAAACCTCGCGAGGTTTGCCGGCTGCGATCAGATACCCGCCTTTCAACAGCACCACGTGGTTGGCAAATTCCGCCGCGAGATTAATGTCATGAGTAACTATAACCGCCGCCGTCGCGCGCTCGTCGCAATGTGCTCGGACGAGTTGGAGCATTGAAGCTTGATGAGCCAAATCCAAGTTGGCCGTCGGCTCGTCAAGCAAAAGAATTCCGGCTTCGGTCGCGAGAGCTCGCGCCAAAACTGCGCGTTGACGCTCGCCTCCTGATAGTTCGTTCATTAGACGCGCACTGAAATTTTCCAATTCAGCCTGTCGTAGTACCTCGAAAGCAATCTCCAGATCGCGTTCCGATTCCCAGCCCCAGGTGCCTGACCCGGACCACGCGTAGCGGCCACCAAGCACGTATTCCAATACCGAAACCGGAAAGGCCAACAAGGCTTCCTGCGTGACCACGGCGATGCGCCTCCCTATGGCTCGTCGTGTGAACGAGGTAAGCGGCTTGCCATCAAGCAGGATTTCGCCACTCGAAGGTTGGATGGCCCCATTCAGTGCGCGTAACAGCGAAGACTTGCCAGCCCCATTTGCACCGACAATGCCCGTGATATTTCCCGGCGCGACACACAACGAAACACCGACGACCGCGTGTCGTTTACCGTAATTGATGCTTACATTTTTCGCTTCGAGCATCTAAGCCGGTCCTTACGGTTGTTTAGAAGCGACACTTTTTTTCAGCCTCGTAATCCAAAGCACTATGTTTAAATACATACCGGACAATGCCGACAGACAAGCCAGGGTCGATGCTGCGACGAGCAGTGGGACCTGCCACCTCCCAGCGAAGAAATAGAAGTGTGCCTGGCGAAAATATCTCGTCAAACTTCCGGGGGGCGGAGTCTTCACTACTTGTCCCGTCTCCGCGTCGATCAGCAGTGAGTCCGCGCCGAGGCCCCCAACAGCCTGATACACCGGGCGACCGTCGCGCATCAGCAAAGTCAAAGCAGTGGTCGGCAGTTTTCTCCCAGCGAATTCATCCGCACGTTGCAGAGCCTCCGCCGGCGGAACCCGCACATTACCAGCTGCTATGCTTTCAACCTTGCCGCCCTCTACCGCCTTGGGCCATGCGTACAGCAACCCGCTAGACGTCCATGCCAACAAGGGTATGGCCACCATCAATCCGAGCCACGTATGCGTGTGGTAGATGACCGATTTCATGGAAGCCCGAATCTCCGGGGCAGCGCCTGCGGTTGAAAACACATCCGGTTCAACGCTGCCAGATTAACAACCGGATTTAGCGCCGCTTCAGCAGATAAATAAACAACGGCGCGCCGATCAGCGCAGTGATCGCACCAACGGGCAATTCCCGAGGCGCAATCACAGTGCGTGCTACAGTGTCCGCAACCACGACAAACGATGCCCCTGCAAGGGCTGCCGCCGGAATCGTTAAACGGTTATCGCCGCTGGTGGACATACGCACCAAGTGCGGTACGACAAGGCCAACATAGCCGACGGAACCGCTCAACGCGACAGAGACCCCAACGAGCAGACTCGCCGCCAGAAAAACTTGTAAACGCACGCGGTCAACCTCAACGCCAAGGTCAAAGGCGTCGCGCTCGCCAAGCATCATCAGATTCAGCGGACGCGCTTTGAAGGTCAGCGCGGTGACCCCGACGATGGTTGAAGCGACAGCAATCCAAAGCGAACCGGATGCAGCCTGGGAAAGATCGCCAAGTAACCAAAAAGTGAACGAACGTATGCGCGTTGCATCCATCAGTGTGGTGATAAAAACGATCGCCGAAGATTGAAATGTCGTAACGATCACACCAGCCAGGATCAACCTTTCCGGTGACGCGCCAGCACGACCGCGCGCCAGACGATAAACGACGAAGGTTGCAGCAAGTGCGCCTGCGAATGCCATCAAGGGTCGACTCCACTCGTTCACTCCCAGGAACACCAGAGCTACCATCGTTCCCACCGCAGCGCCGTTTGAAATACCCAGCAGATAAGGCTCCGCAAGCGCATTGCGAAGAAGGGCCTGATAACTTGCGCCGGCGGCCGCAAGAGAAGCACCGACGGTCGCCGCGAGCAAAATGCGGGGCAAGCGTATGTCAAAAAGAATCGCGCGTTGCGTGGGTGTAAGTGCTCCAGTATCGGATCCGCCCGTGAAAAGCGCGCGGAGCACATCGACGACGGGCACGCGCTCGCTGCCCAGAGTCGCCGCGATGGTTGCGATAAAGATCAGCGTGACGGTGAGCGCGGCGCAAACGATGAGTGTTTTTTGCAACGTCGCATGCCCGTTATGATCCATCGAGTTGACGGCACCACTAACAACTGGAGCTTGCTTGTTCAAGATCTTGTTCATCTAAAACCTTCCGGATGAAGCGCGCGAGCAATCTGTTCCAGACCGTCGACGAGTCGCGGCCCTGGACGCGTTAGGAGATCGCCATCGATCACATAGACACGACCGTTCCGGACTGCCGGTGAATTTTTCAGCGCGGCTGCGACTTTTGTATTCGCAGCCCCTCCCATCGCACCTCCGGAAAGCATGATTACAGCTTCTGGGCGAGACGCGAGCGCCGCTTCATCGCTCAATCGCGGCCACGCCTCGTTGATGTCCGAAGTCACAGATAATCCACCCGCGCGCTCAATCAGATTCGTTACGAACGAACTCTTGCCGGCCGTGTATAGCGGCTGGCCCGACAATTGGAAAAAAACGGACACAGGAGGAAGCCCGGCGACAACGCGCTCCACCCTTTCAGATCGGGCACGGAGCTGTTTCACTAATTCCGAAGCAGCCACCGGCTCATTCAATAGATCGCCAACGCTTAAGATCGAGCGAAAAACGCCTTCAAGGTCGCGCGGGTCAGTAACGTAGACGGCGATCTGATGCTCATTCAACTGCTTCGTAAAGGCTTCCAATTGCGAGGCTGTCGAGACGAGTACGAGCTGTGGGCGAAGTGTAAGTATGCGTTCAATGCTCGGTTGCAGTGTGTCGCCGACTTTTACGACATTCTTCGCCTCCGGCGGATAATCGCAGAAGGTGGTGTTACCCACCAGGCGGTCACCAGCCCCAACCGCATAAGCAATTTCGGTGAGATTGGGAGCAAGCGAGACGAAGCGCTCGATCCTTGCAGGGATTGTAACCTTGCGTCCGGCCTCATCGATAAAACCCCTGGTAGTGGATGTCGTTTTTGAGATTGGCAAAGACGTCGGCCGCGAGCAGGAACAAGCGACGAGAATGCCGCAGAGAAGCAGCGCAGTCCCTAGTTGTCTTAATTTAAGGTGTGAAGTGTAGTTTAGAAACAAGAGTCCCGCCAATCGCTGATCCTTGCGAAAAGGAACAGGCGGTCAGCGGGACAAAAAGTGGCTTTCGGAACCCGTGCGGCCTGAACGCCTTTCCGCGAGCGTTCAAAAGCTGCAAAGCCTGGGCAGGTCTCCTGGCTTAGAGTTTTGCTGCCTTTGCTACTTCGAAAGTAGTAAGCAGCAGTCTCATCACAGTGGCGCGACCGCGCGGGATTCTCACCCGTTTCCCTATTCTCCCCATCTTCGTGGGGCACCCAGATGCTTTCAAATTAAAAGAGCGAATCGACGCGGACACTATCACGCACTCTGTGGCACTGTCAAACCCGATATGTAACCGGTAGTCGGTTATGTTTTCTGTGAGCGACACTTTGCTTCGTTAATTGGCGTCCAGTAAGATTCTTCAGATTTTCAGCCTGGACGGAACCAACTTCAACAAATGATCAAAACCATTGAATGGACGGATGAAGGGGTTCGCATGTTGGACCAGCGACTGCTGCCGTCCGAAGAAAAATACCTCATGCTGAGGTCATACGAAGAGGTTGCCGAGGCCATCAAGAAAATGGTCATACGAGGAGCTCCGGCCATTGGTGTTGCCGCCGCGATGGGTCTTGCGCTCGGAACCAGCCAGTCGGTTGGTACCTCAGTAGCGGATCTGGAAGATGACTTCGACTACATGTGTCAGGTGATGTCCGAGACTCGGCCGACGGCGGTTAATCTTTTCTGGGCCATCGAACGGATGAGTGAGAGGTTTCGGCACGAAAAGATCGATACCCAGGAGCCGGAAAGGATCAAAGCGAGTTTGGTAGAAGAAGCTCAGAATATCTTTCATGAAGATCTCGAGGCTAATCGCGCGCTGGGACGCTTCGGCGCAGAGTTGCTTTCGGATGGCGACACGGTGCTCACCCACTGCAACGCAGGTGCGCTCGCTACTGCCGGCGACTACGGAACGGCGCTTGGTGTAATCCGCGGAGCGATTGACGCCGGAAAACGCATCGCGGTAATCGCCGATGAGACCAGGCCATTCTTGCAAGGGCTCCGGTTAACGGCTTGGGAACTCGCAAAAGACAATATTCCCGTTACGGTGATCACCGATAACATGGCGGGACACGTTATGAAGAGCGGCAAGGTAAATGCGGTTGTTGTGGGGGCCGATCGAATCGCTGCAAACGGTGACGTCGCAAATAAGATCGGTACGTATATGGTTGCCGTGCTTGCCAAAAAGCACAACATCCCGTTTTACGTTGCGGCACCGATTTCGACGCTGGACCTTTCCTTGAAATCAGGCGAGGAGATCCCGATCGAGGAACGCGATCGGAAGGAAGTGACGCACATAAAAGAACATCAACTGGCCCCTGACGGAGTCGGTGTCCACAATCCGGCCTTTGATGTAACGCCAAATGATCTAATCGCAGCGATTATTACGGATAAGGGGGTTGCTCGAGCGCCATACCTGACCAGTTTGCGGCAGCTGGTGGTGATAAGTGCCGCTGGCTCGAAGTCGTGAGGATCTGCGATCAGTGTTAGCCGGAGGGCGTCCTGGCGAACCGGCTTTTTCCCCACCAATCGATAGTACGCTCCAAGCCCGTTCGTAAATCTACTCGCGGTTCAAATCCCAGCAGATCGCGCGCGCGCGATATGTCTGCAAGACTGTGTTTCACATCGCCGGCTCGAGCGGCTTCGTAGTCCGCCACTGCGTCAAACCTGCCCGTTAAGCTCTTTAGCTCGGCCAAAAGTTGATTTAGGGAAATTCGTTCTCCGTTGGCAACATTGATAACCTGGCCTATGCCCCGGGAGCTTTCGGCCGCCTTCAAGTTAGCATCCACGACGTTATCGATGTAAGTGAAATCTCGGGACTGCTCCCCATCACCGTAGATCACCGGTCGCTTTCCCCCAAGCAAGGCGCTAATAAAACGTGAAATCACACCTGAGTATTGGGAGCTCGGATCCTGTCGTGGTCCGAAGACGTTGAAATAGCGCAGGGAGATCGTTTCCAAACCATAAACTCGGGTGAAGACTTGACAATAGTGCTCACCCACAAGCTTGGCTACGGCATACGGAGAGAGCGGCTCCGGAAGCATGGTTTCAACTTTCGGCAGCGTCGGCTGATCGCCGTAGGCTGAGCTGGAAGCCGCATAAATTACACGCCTGACTTTCTTTTCGCGCGAAGTGAGCAATAGAGAGAAAGTTGATTCGACGCTGGCAATATGAGTTTGCCGCGGGTTTTCTATCGACCGTGGTACGGACGGAATCGCGGCTTCATGGAAAACTAATTCAACATCTTCAAGCGCCTTGTGCAACAAATCCTCATCGGCGAGGCTCGCGTGAATGAAGTCGAATTCGCCATTAATTTCGTCGAGGTTCTCGCGGTAACCCGTTGAAAGGTCGTCGATAATCCGGAGCTTCGCGCCTGAGGAGGCGAGGGCGGATGCAATATGTGAACCGATGAAACCGGCGCCACCAGTGACGAGTGCTATTCCCGTTAGAGCCATAAAGAAGAGCTTTAAAGTTAGATTAGGGATGGAAGACCGTTAGTTGGGAGCAAAGTTCTCAGCGGCCAACGCCGATATATTCGAAGCCCAGTTCGCGCATGTCCGCGGGCTCGTAGATATTCCGCAGGTCCGCGATCTTCGGAGTTTTCATAAGGTCCCGGATTCGGCTCATATCAAGCGCACGAAATTGATTCCACTCCGTCACAAAAACAAGAGCATCGGCATTTGTTACGGCCTCATATTCGTCGTCTAAATAAGTGACTTCGGGAAGAACATCGGCTGATTCCTTCATCGAGACCGGATCATAGGCTCGCACTATTGCGCCGCGTTTCAGTAATTCACTAATAATATCAATCGCCGGCGCCTCGCGCATGTCATTTGTTTCCGGTTTAAATGCGAGCCCCAAAATCGCAACAGTCTTTCCTCGCAAATCACCGACAAGCTTTTCTATTTTGGGTACCATCGCCTGTCGCTGACGTCGATTCACTTCAATCACTGCGTCTACAATCATTGAATCGCGACCAAACTCACGCGCCACGGAAGCGAGCGCTTGCGTGTCCTTCGGGAAACATGAGCCACCAAAGCCGGGGCCGGGATGCAGGAATTTGCTGCCGATGCGGCGGTCCATGCCAATCGCCCTGGCTACATCATGAACATCACACCCGATGCTTTCACACAGATTTGCTATTTCGTTAATGAAAGATATCTTCGTAGCAAGGAAAGCGTTGGCTGCGTATTTTGTTAGTTCGGCCGCCTCAAGCGAGGTCAAGACGAATGGCGCCTCCATTAAATAAAGGGGTCGATAAAGATCCCGCATGATGGCGATTGCTTCCTCGTCACGACTTCCAAGCACGACCCTATCAGGCCTCATGAAATCATTGATAGCAGCGCCCTCTCGTAAGAACTCAGGATTGGAGACGATTCCGAAGTTTAACCGAGATTTTTGCTCTTCTCGTATTAGCTTCCGAAGATACTCGCCGGTTCCTATGGGTACCGTAGACTTAGTAACAATAACCTTATAACCGTTCATATGCTCCGCAACCGATCGCGCTGCTGCTTCCACGAAGCTGAGATCGGGTGAACCATCAGTCTGCGGTGGCGTACCCACCGCCAGGAAGATTACGAGCGCTTGTTCCACTGCCTGCTTGATATCTGTGGTAAACCTCAAGCGGCCCGACTGCATGTTCTTGGTTACCAATTGTTCGAGACCGGGTTCGTAGATGGGCATCTCTCCAGCAGATAGGCGTGCGATCTTCTTGGAATCGATATCCACGCAGGTCACGTCAACGCCAAATTCTGCAAAACAGGCACCTGTAACCAAGCCAACGTAACCAGTGCCAATTACCGCAATATGCATTTAAGGGTTACCTTCAGAAACTCAGCGAGGAAATACCGGCATACGGAAAACCTTGCGGGTCAAGCACGACACATCGTCGCGTGACCCGCAAGGTTTTGCATAGCTGACCGCGGCGCTCTAAGGCGGCGCTGCAGTATTTTTCTTGAACGCAGCAATCGATGAGTTACTTCGACGGGCTGATTACGATTGCGTTGCCGCCGAAGTTCAGGTCGTTGTTGTGCATGGCCGCATACAGGATTGCGGCAACAGCACCAGCACCCAGTAGTATCAAAGCCGCCAACTCACCACCACTCATTTTATCGTCGTCGTCGCCTGGATCGTCTTTGGGATTCGGCGTACCGGCCATGGCGCTCTCACCCGCAGCAACCTGCTTCACAGTACCTCCAACATGCAACTGAGCCACGCCGGAATGAGTCGTTAAGGACGTGATCCCCTTCACAACATTAACTGTAAATGAAGTTGCCTGATTTCCCTCAACAACTACCACACCATCTTTGGTGGTAAAGTTGACAGATGTTCCAGCCAGGGTTGAGACATGAGCCGTGCCGTTCTCGAGCAAGCCCATAATGCTCTTTTCGGTGAAGCTCAATTTCAAATTGGAGCTCGGCGACAATTCAACTCGGCCCAACTTACTGAGGTTCACGGTTGCGATGCTCTTCTCGGCGGTTGTGATTAGGCTATCCGAAAACACTGTACCGCCGGAAACTACGTTCTCCCCATTTACTGTAACCTGACCGGCGATGGATAACTCGCCCGACGGGGCCTTTGCTGCAGGCGACGCTAAAACCACCATTGAGTAAACACTCAAGATGGCGACTGCCACCACGGCCGCTATAGGTTTGCGGCTCCAAGTTTTGCTAATCATTAACTTTCCTCCCGTATTGTGAACAAATTCTTGATTGCGTGCCGCGACGGCCAAGGACGTCGTCAGAGGGCAGACTCAGTAATCAGTTCGCCTCTTATCAAAATGTAACGTCTAAAGGCCAAAGTGCCGTCTGCAAAGCCTAAACACTGGGCTGTTATTACATGAATGAAGGTACTCTGTCAACAGCCTTTTCGCCAAACTTTGCCACAAAATTGTGCTTTTTTGTGCTGGTCAGGAATTTATCACATGGTCCCCGTCCCGTCCAGACTTTTCCGCTGTAGCCATGGGCCAGCAACCAAAATTTGTGGCCCATGAAAGCTCAAGGCTGAGAAAAAGAAAGCCAGACGCCTGGATTAACAGATCTGTCCATCACTACGTTAATCGCCGGGTGACATCAACAGCTTATTCTAAGGGTCCGAAGCTAGGGCATCGATGCACGGCGAGCACGAGTCGTGATTTTGGCTCGTGAAACGGGACTGGACACGGTGGCACCGGTTGCATTTCCCGGATTCCGGTGGGTCTTTTCCATCAACTCAGACTGCTCATAAGGGTCAAGCCGGGCAAAGAGGTAGAAGGTTTCACCAGTACGAACGACTCCGAGATACCTAAAATTAGTCTGCAGAACCTCGCCGACCTTAAGTGTTTGAAACCTGGGTGGACGCTCAAAGAGCAGGCCCAACTCATCTCCGGCGACAGCTTCCAACTCGGGCAGGTAATCGTTTTGAGTCTCGCGAGCAATCTGCACCGCCATTAGCCTGAGCGCACGGATGCGGTTTGAGTTTCGACGATAGTACACGGCGTTTACTTCATGCCGGCTGGCTCGATCATCGACGACCTCTTGCTCGTTGCGTAAGTAGCCCAGGTAAGCGCGCACCACGGGTCCAAATTGTTGCTCGTCCCTGGGTGTCTGTGCTGAAGTAATCAAAGAGACGCCGAGAAGAAATAGTGACCCGAGCAGACCGAAGCAGAGTAGGCGTGGGTTACACATGGATTCCGACCCCTGACTTGAAATGAAACTAACGGGCAATTTCTGTTGCGGGACGCCAGGGATTCTAGCAGGCTCTGCCAAAACCTCCGTTGCGCCCTTGTTTCAGCAATGTTACATTGATCTTTAATTTTCAGATAATTCAGGACGGGCGCGAGGCTGTTTTGCAAGGCTCTCTAGCTGATAAAAAGGTAGCGCTGGGAATCACTGGAGGTATTGCGGCGTATAAGGCCGCGGAGGTGCTACGAGGGCTGCAACGGGCTGGCTGCACTGTCCGAGTCGCGATGACGGCGCGAGCCTGCCAATTCATACAGCCTCTCACTTTCCGCGCGCTTTCCGGGTCGCACGTAATCGTCGATGACTATGCACCAGACAATCCAGACCCTATTGCCCATATAACGTTTTCGCAGACAGTCGACCTGTTCCTTATAGCTCCTGCCACGGCTAATATTATCGGTAAGTTAGCAAATGGAATTGCTGACGATTTCCTGACTTCTACGTACCTGGCCTCAACAGCTCCCGTCCTTATTGCTCCGGCGATGAACAGTTCGATGTGGCACCATCCAGCAACTCAGCGAAACCTGCAGCAGCTTCGGGCAGATGCCGTCCACGTTATTGAACCGGATGACGGTGAAATGGCGTGTGGAACCATCGGACCGGGCCGGCTGAGTGAGCCTGAAAGAATCGTTGCGGCCGCCTTGGAAATTTTGCAAAGCTCAAAAAACGAAGGCCCTCGAGATCTTACCGGCGAGCACCTTTTGATTACGGTGGGCGCAACCCGCGAGTCAATAGACCCCGTTCGTTTCCTTTCTAACAATTCTTCGGGCCGGATGGGTTTTGCAATCGCCGAAGCCGCAAAAAGACGCGGCGCCCGGGTTACTATTGTTGCCGGAGCTACCACTGTGTCCCCCCCCGCGAACGCTGCGATTCTTCGTGTCAATTCAGCCGCAGAGATGCAAGCGGCGGTCCTGAATGAACTCCCGGAAGCGTCAGTCTTTATCGGCGCCGCGGCAGTGGCCGATTATCGGCCTGTCCATCGTTCGTCGAAGAAGATCAAGAAAGACGAATCTTTACTGTCGATAGAACTCGAACGGACGCCCGATGTACTGCGTCAAGTGGCAAGTACAAAGCAGGACGGATTACTGGTGATTGGATTTGCCGCGGAAACCGAGGATATCCTCGGGAATGCGCGTGAAAAGCTAACGAGCAAAAATCTCGATGCCATCATCGCGAACGATGTTACTCAAAACGGCGTTGGTTTTGACACCGCGACGAATGAAGTAACAATCATCAGCCGAGATCGAAAGGCCCCGATTCATGTGCCGTTGATGACCAAAACCAACGTCGCAAATATTATTCTGGACGAGGTGGTCCGACTTCGGGCGCGTGTTAAACCCGCGCGGTCCCTCCGACCTGTTCTTCAGAGACCGAGGAAAGCGTAGTCAAACTTCGCCGATTCTCTTAGAAAACCACTCGCGAGTCTGATGCATTCTGGAACCGAAATCGATGAGTTGCTGTCGCTTCTTACAGATACCCGAGAACAAATTGCTTACTTCAAAGAACTCGGTGTCGAAGGTCTGGAGCTGGCATCTCCAGTTGGACAGTCGATAGAAACAATGGCTCCAGAGCCGGAACCGCTCTTGGTTGATTCGTCACATTATCAACCAGCGAACATTTCAACCACCGCCTCTTCATCCGGCGCTACGCAAAAACGCCGCGCCCGGGAGCAGGCCAGGCCCTCGCGGTCGGACACGTTATTCGGAGACTTAAGTTCTCGGCCGGAGCGAATCGAAAAGTCTTCGGAGACTTTCGAAGAAATTTGGGCTGACATTGGAAACTGTACACGTTGTCCGCTTCACCAGGAGCGCACAAACATCGTTCATACCGACGGCAATCGGAAAGCGAGACTGATGTTTGTCGGCGAAGCGCCAGGGGCCGATGAAGATGCGCAGGCACGTCCATTCGTAGGACGTGCGGGCCAGCTACTAACCAGGATTATCGAATCGATAGGCCTGAAGCGGGAAGAGGTTTTGATTGGGAATGTAAACCGCTGCCGTCCACCCGGCAACCGGCCACCAACGCCGGAAGAAGCCTCGATGTGCAAGCCCTTTCTGCTCCGTGAAATCGCCGTAGTTCAACCCGAAGTCATTGTGGTGCTCGGAAATACTGCCATGAGGAATCTTCTCGATATCAAGCAAGGGATAACCAGAGTGCGAGGCCAGTTTCAGGATTACCACGGCGTCAAGGTCATGCCAACTTTCCATCCGGC
>DASWDX010000173.1:0-4829 GCA_036395055.1 Pyrinomonadaceae bacterium
GGCTTGGCGTCAGACGGCCATCAGATCCCGCGCAAAACATTGCGGGCGGCACACGTTATTTGAAACAGCTTATCCAACAGTTTGACGGCCGGATCGATCTTGTCCTGGCAAGTTATAACGCGGGCGAAGGCGCAGTCATGAAGTTTGGTCGAAAGGTGCCGCCATACAAGGAAACTCGCGACTATGTGAAACGAATAAGCTATCGTTATCGTCGGACAAAACCTACAGTTCACGCCAAGAGTGAGGCGGCAACAGTAGGCGCCGCGCTGTGAGGTGCGTTTACCAAAACTGAAGACTCCTACTTTGGGGAAGAATGAAGAGTATCTTTGTCCGATTCACGCTGATATCAATCATTTGTGGCGCGGCATATTTGTCTTCTCATGCGCAGCAGTTTTCAGAAGCGCCGCTTACAAACTCAGCTGTTGTCAAACTTGTTCGCGCCGGTTTCAAAGAGAAAACAGTAATTGCGATCATTCACAACCGGCCAAGCCGATTCAATTTGAGTTCGGATAAATTGATCGAGCTAAAACGAAACGGCGTTAGCGAAAATATCATCCTCGCAATGTTGGCCCAGGATGACTCGTTTGTCGTCGCAGCTGACGACTGGATGGATGACTCCAGCGTTAGAGAGCGCATGGGCAGGGCAGACGTTAAAGACCCAAAAGGCCAATCTGATATTTTTGGAAGCAGCAGTGGTTCCAGGAGTCGGACGAACGGACGTGGCGTCGACGGTTCCAATCAGGGTGAGACTACAACCACCGGCAGCGCCACCGTTCGAATTCTGCGTCCACCGACGGAGGCTGGCGCCGTCCAACAAAGAATGGAAAAAACACCTACCTTAACCAACCAGTCTATCATCAAATTAGTCGACGCTGGTTTTTCCGAGGGTACGATAATCAAAAGAATCGAAGACTCGCCGGCGGACTTCGACCTTTCCACCGCCAAACTGGAAGAACTTCGCAGGCGTCGTGTTACGGAAGCGATCATCCTCGCAATGACAGATGCTATGGGCGATGATTCAGGCGTAACGCAATCGGCGCCAACCAAGGGAAAGTAATCCGTGGTCCCCGGCAAACTAATGGCTCAACGTACGTTGAACCGATTCGGGGTCCTGCTTTTGTTTGTATTAGTAGCGCTTTCGCCTTCCACCCAGGCGCAGTCCAAATCCCCAACTCCAACGCCTTCGCCTAAACAGGACGAACAGGAGATCGAACCAGAAGATGTGATCTCCGTAAACACGACCGAGGTGTTGTTGCCGGTGACTGTGCGCGACGGCGCCGGCTTACTGGTCAGTAACTTAACGCGCAAAGACTTTCATGTCTTCGAGGATGGTGTGGAGCAACCACTCAGCGACCTTAGTTTGCGTCAAGTTCCAGTGGACGTCGCGTTGATCGTTGACGCGTCTTCCTCTGTAGCCGGAAATCTCGACGACTTTCGCAACGCAGCGCAAGGCTTTGCTTCGCATCTCGCAGCGGATGATCGGATCAGTCTTATACAATTTGACGACCGCGTTGTTCTGCTTCAAGATTGGACCAGCAGCATGCTGCAGTTGCGGCGTGCTTTGAAACGAATTGTCCCCGGAATGTTTACCCGCTTTCACGACGCAATGCTCCTGGCATCACGCGATCAGTCGCCGCGCGGAAAGGCCAGACACGCGATCATTGTGTTAACCGATGGTATCGACAGCGGTCGCGGCACGACGTTCGAGGTCGCCTTGCGAGCCTCGCTCCAGTCTCAAACAACCGTGTACGTAGTAAGCAACACACAAATTGAAAGAACCAGGAAACAGGAAGAACTTACGATATTGCTGTCAGGCTCTCAGTCCGCCGTCCGATTTAACCAACTTCGAATCGACGATTTGCAGCTTGGTCTTGCCGCGCTGAGCGACAGCGAACGTAACCTCGAACAGTTGGCTGCCGCAACCGGCGGCCGGCTTTACCGGCCAAGCACCTTCAATGATCTCGAAAGAACCTACGCCGAAGTAGCTGACGAGCTACGCCATCAATACACTCTCTATTACTCTCCCCTCAACATTAGTCGGGACGGACAATTCCGGCGAGTGCGTGTGGAAACTCGAAATCCTACCCACCACGTTTCTGCCAGGATCGGCTACTACGCACCAAGAAAATGAACGCCAGTTTCGCTGTCTAAACTCGGCATCCAGCCCGAGTATGACTGTTTCTTCCAAGCCAATCAGTGCAAGACCAGGCGGCCAAAATGCTACGCCGCTCCGCTTGAGCGCCAACCTGCGTCGCATTGACACGCAAGGTGAGATACTGTAGTCTCCCGTCGCTTACCGCGTGATGAAGCTAAGTCCAATTATTTATCAGGTTAGCGACTCTGGAACGCTGGCGGCATGGGCATTGCCGATGGATCATCCCAGTTTGCGAGGAGTACGTGTGTTTTTCCTACCTTGCTAACGGCAATTCTATCTAAATATAAGCGATTACCTAGAGGAGACAGCATGCGATTAATCAAGCGCGCCGAGAAGGGCCTCACATTGGCAGCCGGCGGCCTACACGACATTATTCAGTCAGTTAATAAGTACAAACCGAATCCGTCGTTTACGCCTAAATGGTCGAATAAGCCTTTGCTGAAATCGTGGCAAAAGAGCAAACCGACGCTGGGCTGGCCGCGAACCACAGATTCGCTTTGCCCGAACTGTGTAATCGAGGCAAGGGAGTCGATCATTAGTGGCAAGCAGGACGTCAGTGTCTTGATCAATGAAAAAGTCGGCGAAATCAAGGCGCAGATTATCGAACGCGATGGCGAGGTCTGGATGGTCAAAGATTGTCCAATTCATGGGCACTTTGAAGACATGATGGCCATCGACGTGAAGTTCCTGACGCACATAGAAAAGATGTTCCCGGGACGGGACATCGATGCACATGATGACGAAAAACTTCACAACCACGGATCCAGCACGATCAAGTATGGCCGCGGCGCTGTTCTGACAGTTGACCTTACTAACCGCTGCAACATGATGTGCGATCCCTGCTTCATGGACGCCAACCAGGTGGGTTTTGTTCATGAGTTAAGCATGGATGAAATTATGGAGATTCTCGATAACGCGATTTCGATTAAGCCGCGTCGTCAGATGTCCGTACAGTTCTCCGGTGGGGAGCCGTCAATTTCGCCGCACTTTATCGAATCGATTAAGTATGCGCGCAAGGTTGGTTATAACAGCGTGCAGGCAGCGACCAACGGAATTGAATTTGCCAAGAGCAAAGACTTCTGTCGCCAGGCCGCCGAGGCAGGATTGCGTTACGTTTACCTTCAGTTTGACGGCGTAGGCAACGACGCGAACAGTCATCGCCAGGTCGGCAATCTATTCGACGTGAAGATGCGCGCAATCAATAATCTGCATGAAGCGGGCGTTGAGATTGTTCTGGTGACTACATTGGTCAACGGCATCAATAACGACCAGGTGGGATCGATTATTAGGTTTGCGCTAGACAATCCGAAAAAGATTGCCTTCCTTTCTTTCCAGCCTGTTTCCTTCACCGGACGCGATGAAGAGATCACACCACAGCGCCGGCTGCAACAGCGTTACACACTTTCGCACCTTGCGCATGACGTTAAGAATCAAGTTGGGATCACCGAACCAACGCGCGACTGGTTTCCGTTATCATTGATGGGTGCCTTTGCGGACTTCGCGGATCTCGTTCACGGACCGCAGGCTGAATGGGGTCAGGTGTCATGCGGCTGCCATCCGAATTGCGGAGTTGGCACGGCGGTCATGGTAGACAAGGAAACACGCGAGATGCGTCCCGTGCCGGAGTTTCTAAACATCCCCGGCCTCGTGAAGGACATGCAGAAAATTACAGACGCGGCGCGTGGGAAATGGATGTCGAATTTGATGATGGGATTGGCCCTGCTTAAGCATTACAACCCATATAAGTCTCCATCGCAATTTACTCTTTACGAACTCTTCAAGAAGTTCGACAAGTCGTTCGGTCTAACGGGCAAGGACTATGGCAACGTCAGTGGCGATCGTTCGAAAGACGATATAGAGAAACGTCGTGCGGATCGCTGGAACTTCCTTTTCATTGCTGGGATGTGGTTTCAGGACCTTTTCAACTACGACTTTCGCCGCACTGAGATGTGCATTATCCCTTACGGTACTCAGGAGGGTGAGATTTCATTCTGTGCTTATAACACCGGCATAGGATGGAGAAATATCATTGAGAACATGCACCAGAATGCGACAGTGGCAAAATGGTATGAGGAACACGGTCGTCACGAAATTTTCGCGCGTGGTAAGGAAGTAGAACTGAGCGACAAGGCACACGACATGGTGCTGAACCCGATCGACCTTACGCGACCGAACAAGCCTGAAATGGAAGGGCCAAAGACAGCGCATGAGGAAGCAGTGATGATGCGAAAGCTTTATCAGGAGATCGTGCTCAAGAAGCAGCTCGATACAAAAGAAGTGGACAAGCCGGTTCAAATTCAAAGTCTTAGCAGGAAGAAGCAGGAAACGGCGGAGCCCGCCCTGGTTTAGTCGATTGCTTTCTAGTTCAACAGAACCCCGCGAGCGATTCAAATGTTCGCGGGGTTCGTTGCGTAACCAGTGAGTGCGGTTGGTAGCTTAAATGCAAACTGACAGTTTAAGATGCCGACGCGGTTCGCAGTCGCGCCCACGGCGCGCCCGCTTGACCCCGGACGTTTGCGGCGTGTTAAATAGCAGAGTTACCAAAATACGACCAAACTTTTAAGAAAGACGGAAAGCGAATGGCAATAGTTACTATTAATCAAGGCGAATCGATCGAGAGTGCGTTGCGTCGTTTCAAACGCAAAGTGATGACCGAAGAGATCATCAAGGATGC
>DASWDX010000174.1:0-9751 GCA_036395055.1 Pyrinomonadaceae bacterium
GGTTCGGAACGTCTTGCGGACCGACGCGTTTGCCTCAGTGGGCGCTTCGAAGCCATAGCTTGTCGTCCAGTTCAGCGAGTGGTTGCTCCTAATGTACTCAAGCGAACCTTCGAAGTATGGGGTGGTCGAATCGCCATCGTCCTTCAGAGAGCGCAATGATGGACCGCCGCGCGCGTGAACGATTAGATGCTCCGTCAAATGATGATCGATACCGCCGAGGAGGTAGTGAGTGGTGGAATCGTTCGGAGCGGTATCGTAATCTGTTATTTGGTAACGATAGTCGCCGACCAGATTCGTCCGGCTCGTCAGGCTAAATTGAACCGTCTCGCCGAACGTGCTATCCATCCGGTCCTGTTCAGCTCCAATTGACGCGCTGGCGTACTTAACGCGCTGGAACGTGTAATTTGTTACCGTACTTAATCGGGGCAGCCATTGATAAGTGACCGCAAAAATATCGATCGTGTTGATATGATCGGCGCGCACATTCTCTGGGCCGACATCGGATTTGAAATCCGGCTCGGTTTCATACGCGGCGTAAACGCTGGCGTAGAAGGATAGTCGCGTCGAGCTGTGATGGGTAATCGACAAGGTGACGTTCCCGTTCTTATCGTCCGTGCCTAAATCGAAAAACTGTTCGAAGCGTCCGACCCCAATCAAACCGATTTGTGTGCGCTCCGAGGGACGAGAATAAGTTAGAACAATGTTTTCTCTCGCGAACACTGAGCCTTGACCATTCGAGGTCGTGTTAACGTTGTCATCGTAGCCCATATCCACGCCGGCGGTGATTTGAACTGGAACAGCTGGCAGCCACCCGAGCCCGGCCGCCTCCGACGCCGAACTCAACGCTTCCTGACTCAGGACTTCGCCGATCGAAGCCAGGAAGCAAAAAGTGAACACGAGCGCGAGGGGCAGCGAATCAACGCGGTTGCGCTTACGGGTCCGGTGAATTCGACATGGCAAAATCATGTTTGCAAGTCGCGCCCTGCCCCGGCACGTCAAATCAAAACAAGCTGCGCGAGATGTAGATCACGTCCCCGTCCTGAACATATTTTGGTAGTGTAGGCTTGCCGCGAATATTCGGCCGAAGATTAATTGTCTCCGTGCGCTGCACTCCGTTGATTATGCGAGTGAGATGAATGTTGCTGAGGCTTCCATAGTCACTTACTCCGCCCGCTTGCATAATCGCCTGATACACAGTCGTCGGGCGATCAAACGTAACTTTGCCTGGATAGGTGGCGAATCCTGACACGATGACGGTGGCAGAACCGTTCTCCAATGTGACCAGCACCTCCGGATTTTCAAGCTGGTCATCGTAGCGGCGCGTAAGCTCATGTTGAAAATCGATAACCCTCTTGCCCGCGGCCTGCACTTCGCCAATAAGGGGCAGACTTATCTTTCCGTCCCTGCGAATTTTCTGCGTTTGATCCAGATCGGTCTCCTCAGCAAAGGAAAGCTTAATCACGTCTCCGGGAGAGAGCCTTACAGCTGTGTAAGGACCTGGCGGATTCGGCAGTGGCGGTAACGGGCTCTGGCAGCTGCCCAATGTGAGGGCGACAAAAACCAGGAGAGCAAAAAGAGAAGTGGGCAGGCTCGATTCGCGTTTATGGTAAGCCATATCAGTATCCGGCATTTGTTGACCGTCCAACATCTGTCGTCTGTTCTGCGTCATGCAACGTTGTTTACTCTACAAAACTGGTGGCAGGCAAGATAAATGCGATGGAATCGGGGATAAAAGGTTTCCGTTCGTACGCTTTCCAAATTTTTTGGCGGAACATAAGCGTCAGCCATTGCGTCCCGAGTATCGCAACATCCGGCTCCTTTTCCAGGACGAGGACCCTCGCCTTGGGATGCTTTTTGCCTATATCCATCGCCGTCGCCAATCCTACGATCCCGCCTCCGATGATTACGGACTCATGCATGGGTAGAATTCGTGGACGGCGAATTCATCGCACGCCTGTTACACGGCTTGATTCGTTATCCCGAGCAGCACTTTCCGGCAGTAAAAAGCTTCCGCGTAACGGGCGGCTGAGGCGGCTTCGGTGGCCCGCAACCGCATGAGGCCGTAAAACAATTCCTCGGAGAACCACTGCTTATTCTGTTGCGTTGTAAAGTACCGCATCAGGCTCTTCACTTTCTTCCGTGCATGGGTCTCGCTCAACGGCACGAAAAAATTCGGTGAACGCAGATCCGCGTCGTATTTCGGGATCTCGTATTCGAGGATGAAGTGATCGCGAAAAGTGTTCCACGTCAACTCGCACACCAGACGGTGGTCCTGGTGAAGATCATGCCGGCAATGGGTGAAGATTACATCCGGCGTGAAGACTTTCTTGAGTTCCTCGAAGCATTCTTTGACCGGTGGACCGAGATAAGGCAGGAATCCGTCTCGAAAGGGTTTTACGACGATAGTCTTCTTGCGCGCTCGCGCGAGGAACGCGTTGGCGCTGCGTCTGGCTTCCATGGTCCGTTCCGGGTTAGCACATAGAACGAGCCAATAGAACTCGATTCGGTTCGACTTCTCGATGAGGCTAAGGATCGTTCCCCCGCATCCGATTTCAATGTCGTCACTGTGCGCCCCCAGGCACATTACCCGCTTCACGCGGCTCAGATTGCACGAAATCATTTCTTGATTTCGTGCTGATGATTCCACACCGCCCAAGGCGCACTGCCACGGCCGAAGAGATCTTCAAGGTCCTGTTTTTCCTTGAAAGTATCCATGCAGGCCCAATAGCCATCATGTGGATGGACCATCAGGCGGCCAGCGCCGATCAAACGCTGGAACGGTTCTTCCACTAATTCCTCGCCGTCCTTTATGTAACTGAAGATCTCCTGTCGCAACACCATGAAGCCACCGTTCATCCGCGCCCCGGATTTTCCGACGTGCTCGATGCTGGTCACGACACCACCTGACTCCATGGTGATAAGATGGAAGCTAGCCCGCGGTTTCACACCCACAAAGCAGGCAATATTCCCGGTTTCCCTGAATGATTCAATGACCGCCGGGAGCGGGACATCCGAAAGGCCATCGGTGTAGTTGGCAAGGAACATCTCCTCTCCTTCAAGCTGCCTTTGGACAGCTTTGAGGCGTTGACCAACGTTGGACGTAAGCCCAGTGTCCACAAACGTGATGTTCCAGTCATCGATGTCGCTACTCAGCAGTTCAACATTCTTGCCCCCTCGGGAGAGGACAAAGTCATTTGACACGCACTCGTTGTATTCGAGGAAGTACTTTTTTATAATGTCAGCCTTGTAACCTAAGCACAAAATAAAGTCTTTGTGTCCATAGTGAGCGTAATACTTCATCACATGCCACAAGATGGGCCGGTACCCAATGGGCACCATCGGCTTGGGTACAGCTTCGGAATATTCGCGCATACGCATGCCGAAACCACCGCAAAATAAGACCACTTTCATAATTTCTTCTCTCGTTGTTGAGGCATTGAAGGTCGATTGAAACAAGCCGCGGGTCAGTTGGGACTCTTGATCATTTCCTCCAGCCAGGTTTCGCCGCGAAAATGGCGATATTGTTCGGCGCGCAACTGATCGCACAAGCGGCCCTGCGGCAGTTCAATGTCAGCATACGTAATTGGTTGGTCTTTGGGTATATTTCGAAGCAGTCGGCACCCTTCAGAAACACCCATGGGCAGGAGATTCTGCTTTGCACTGATGGGGGCATTCTCGATGACGCCGTAGGCCATGAATCCGCCCACCCCATCCAGCACCTCGCCAATCTGGAGGTTGCGCTTGGCGATTGTAATCACTTCGCAAATTGGTGCGCCGAGCGGAGTCACTGTGGGATCGCCAAACAAGGCAGCGCGGGCGATGGTTGAGGCGATCTGGATGTGCGGCAGATGGTAAGGCGTGTAGAAAACGTAGCAGGGTCCATCCCCCAACTTGTAATAAGCCAACTCCTTCTGCTTGCGCGGATGCTCCTCGTGCACGATCACAAAGGCTCCCGTGTGAGGTTCAGCCCCCAACGCGTAATCAACCAAGCCATCGGCCAGCAGTTGGTCCAACGGCAATAGTTTCGCCATCTCCCGGACGTGGGCGCACTTGGGACCATACATGCCCCGCTGCCCGACTTTAAACCCGGTGGCGTTCGCCAGAATACAGGTTTCCATCGAGAGTTTCGTTCCATCAGCGAAGGAGGTGACCTTGGCGGCGTCCTGATTATACTTAGTGGCAAACTCGCGCTGTGTCTCCGGGGTCCGATACCGATCGATCATCCCCTTGAGATTCCCGGCAGCCACGGGCTTCAAACCCACGCTGCGCAGATACCGCAGCAACGTCATCGCCACTCCCGGTTCGTCTCCGTCGGCATTTGTCAGCACGACGCCAGCCCGTTCAGCGTGGAATTTGAGTATCGGACCGACCGTTGAATCGAGTTCGGCATTGACCAGGACAACGTGCTTGCGGTGACCGATGGCGGCGGAGGCAACGTGAGCGCCAAACTCAACGGTACCGGTAACTTCGATGATGACGTCGATATTGCCAGCCTGGCAAACGAGGTTTGGTTCCTTCACAACGGAAGCACGGCCTCTATGAACATTTTCTTCAAGCCTGCCGAGGTCCAATACAACCTCGGCGTCCGGCACCCCGGCATTGGAAAAAGCTTGAGTCGCCTTTTCGACCGTACGGTTGGCGATCGCCACCAAACGCATACCGAGAATCGGGGTTGCCAACTGAAGCGCAATCATCCGTGCTGTAACGCCAGCCCCGACCATTGCTACACGCACCGGATTGCCGTCGCTCTCGCGTTGGGCCAAGACCGTATCCGCCGCGATAACCATAAGGATCTTTACGCTAATGTTGAACTACAATGCCAAATGTATGGGGCTCATCGCCAGTTATCCGGCCATTTCCGATCCTGGTCCGATATCGCCGTGACCGGAAGCGGCCAGAGAATGCCGAAAGCCACAGCGTCATAACGCACGCCTCGTGCCGCCTCTGGAGCGTAAAGGGCGGACGTCATGTAATACATTTCCGTGTCGTTGAGAAGGGTTTGGTAGCCATGAGCGAACCCTTCGGGGGCGTAAAGCATGGTACCGTTGCTGCCGGTGAGCTCCTCCCCGTGCCACTGGCCGCAGGTCGGCGAATCAGGGCGCAAGTCGATGATTACGTCGTAGATGGCGCCTCGGGTGCAGCGGATCAGTTTGGCTTCCTCGTGGGGCTTTTCTTGGTAGTGCATACCGCGAACCGTGCCCCGCAGAAAACTGAACGCGGTGTTGAGCTGGAGCATGTCGGGATTCAGGCCATGCTGGATGAACTCTTCGCGGCACCAGGCACGCGCGAAATAGCCTCTGTGATCCTCGATCTTTTTCTGCCGGATCAGGAAGGCCCCTTTTAGTGCTGTTTCGATGAATTCCATAAGTAGATCTTACAAACCGATGCCTTCATAGCGCTCCACACTTCCACGTTCAAAGGCACGTCGTACGTCAACAAACACTGGAGCGGGATGGCGGCCCCGCAGAAGTGCCGGAACCTCACGGAATTCCGGCCAAGGGGTCACCACGATAAGGGCATCGATATCGAGCAGTGCTGCCGACAGGCTCTCGCAGTAAGTGATACCTGCGTCGCGGATGACGCGGCGCGCCTCATCCATTGCAACGGGGTCGAAGGCTTTCAACACCGCACCCCGCTTAAGCAGTTCGCGCAGGATCGGGAAGGCCGGACTCTCCCGGACATCGTTGGTTCCCGGTTTGAAGGCTAATCCCAATACGGCCACCCGAATTCCCATGAGATCCGCCCAATGCTTCTCCAAAAGAGCGACCACTTTCCTGGGTTGCTCCTCATTAACCTCGATCACGGACTCCAGGAGGCTCATCGGGAGACCCGCCTCTTGTCCGTGAGCAATGAGCGCCTTGACATCTTTTGGGAGACAACTTCCGCCAAATCCGCAACCAGCCCGCAAGAAAGACACGATTGGGGGCAATCCCTCGGTGTTGTGGTCGCCAAAGTACTGACTCAGGTGGACGCCCCTCATGACATCCATGACATCGATTCCCCCCAAGGCAGAACAAAGGTTCGCGATCTCGTTCGAGAACGACATGAGGTTCGCTAGGAGGGCGTTTGAGGCGTACTTGATGAGTTCGGCAGTGCGCGTGTTGGTCCGGATGCGGGGAGCCGCGGCAAAAGGCCGGTACAGTTCTTCGAGGGTGTCGAGGGTCCGTGCGTCGTTCCCGCCCAACACAATGCGGTCCGGGAACATGAAGTCGTGCACGGCTTCGCCTTCGGAGAGGAATTCGGGGTTCATGCCCACACCAAAATCCACCCCGGCCCGTTTGCCGGCAGCGGCTTCAAGAGCGGGAATCACGTGCAAGTCCGTGGTCCCCGGGACAACAGTGCTCTTGACCACCACAACATGATAAGAGGTCTTGTTCCGCAACGTTGAACCGATCTGCCGCGACGCAGCCATCACTGCCGCCAGGTCGATCGTCTGACCATCGAACGGCGTCCCGACAGCGATGAGAGTAACTTCCGAATCTGAGACCGCAGCCGGAAGATCCGTGGTCGCCTTCAGTGTGCGTCCGACGTGCTTGCGCAGCAATTCATCGAGGCCGGCTTCAAAGATAGGCGACTCCGCGCGGTTGAGCGCTGCCACCCGCTCAGGATCAATATCGACGCACGTCACATGGTGGCCTTTGTCCGCCAGACAGGCACCCGTGACCAGACCCACGTAGCCGGTTCCGACAATCGAGACGTTCATCAAGCCTCCGATGCCTCGCGGTTGCCCGAGTACCAGATGAGGGAGCGTCGCAAGCCTTCCTCAATGGTCACTTGCGGATTGTAACCGAGTTCCGTCCTCGCCTTGGTGATGACCGGGCAACGCCGGCTCGGGTTATCCACGAGGTAATCCTTGTCCGCGCTTTGCTGCCGAACGATCTTGCCGGTGTAGCCAAACAATTCCCGGCCCAGCGCCGCGACCCGGTCGGCCAGTTCCGCCATGCTGATCTCGGGCGTCTCCACGCCGATGTTATAGGCTTCGCCCGACCTCCCCTTGACCAGGATCTTGTAATAACCCGCCACGGCATCCGCGACGTAGCAGAAAGTGCGTCTGGCCGAGCCGTCCGAGAGCATCACGATGTCCTCGCCACCGAGAATGTTCCGAGCGAAATCTGCGATGACTCTGCCGTCGGTAATCTTCAGGCCGGGACCGTAGTTATTGAAGGGCCTGGCGACCTTGATGGGCAGGCCATACTGACGAGCGAAGTTAACGCAAAGGGTTTCACCGTACCGTTTCGACTCATCGTAACAGGCGCGGGGCCCGGTGCAGGAGACGTAGCCACGATAGGATTCCGGCGTGGGGATGCTGTCCCGGGTGGGATCACCGTATATCTCGCTGCTGGAATAGTACAGGACTCCTTCGACCGGCTTGCCCTTTTGTTTCTGCGCCAGGCTGTAGTTGAGCAGGAAGCGCAGACCGTTGACGTTGGCGTCCATCGTTTCGATGGGGAACTTGCGGTAGTAAGTCGGAGAGGCGATCGAAGCAGCGTGGATCAGGTATTCAACGTCGCCCAGCGTTGCCGGCAGCGGTTGAGTGATATCATGTTTCAGCAGGCGAAGATTCGGGTCCTGCTCCAGTGCCATCAACCAACCGGGCACACCGCGAATGAAGTTGTCGAGGACGGTAACCAGGATGGGCGGCTGAGCAGCGTGGGTACGATTCCAATGGAGTGCGCTCTGGACGAGATAGTAGCCTAGGAAGCCGGCGCCACCTGCGATAAGCACGCTGCGACCCGACAAGCCGTCAAACTCCGCCCGCAACTGATGCGACAACAAATCTAAATCCGTGGCGATGACTTCCGTGGCGGATTTCATGGTTCTTGAGTCATAGTGAATGAATCCGATAACCGCAGACGTACCAGCCGCAGACAGCGGTTTGCGCGGAAGATCAACGGTCCCTTGGTTGGATTTTTGAGCCGTAAAGATAGGAGGCCCTGTCGTTCGAATTCGGTTGACACGATAGATTGTGGCGCGCCGCCGATTATCAGAAAAGGAGCGTTGTTGCCGTCCAACAGGTACCGGCCATTTTGAATTCTTTCGCCACGACCCCTCTTTGTTATCGTGATCTGCGAGGATTGATCGTCGGTGAAGCTGTTGTCACGCTCACCACTTCCGAATACTCGTTCAGGCTCCCCTTCGCATCCCTCACCAGGACCCGGTAACTGTAGCTGCTCCCCGCTTCCAATCCGGCGTCGTAGTAGCTCGTTCCTACAGTCGTCCCCAGGTGCACAAAACTCGTGCTTCCGGGGTCCTGCCGCTCTACTTCATACTCTGTAACACCGCCGTTGTCCGTCGACGCCGTCCAACTCAGCTTGACTTCGCTCACGTCTAATGCCGTCGCCACAAGGTTCCCCCGCGCACTCGGTGCCTGAGACTGTGGCACGAGAATCCCCTGCATCCCAAGAATCCCACCCTCCCAGTCGTCAATCGCTAGGTGATCCCCGGGCGGCGACGAATAGATCCCGATACCCGGGCTGCCTCCAACGAGGTTCTGTGTCGTGTCCGTATAGGTTAAAACCGGATTCCCGTTTCGGAGCAACGTCAGTTGCACGGGGTTTGAACCCGATGCCTCCAGCCGGATGATGTCACCAGCGACCCATGTTTCCGTGTTGCCCGTGCTCAGGGTATAATAAAGCCCGTCCTTTCGCAGAAAGATGCGATAGTCGTTGGCCCCAAATACAAAAGCCATATAGAACCGGTCGATGATAGGCTGGGCTCGGGCAATTACGCCATTCCATGCCCCCACATTGCTGATCCGCACCTGGGAATACTGATCTTGGCTAAACGTGTTCCCGACCCAATATGCGTAACAGTGCGCTTGTTCGATGTCGGGGGTCACTTTGTTGTTCACGATGACTAAGGTTTGTTCCGACGCAGGTAGGGGCTTGGCCCAGTTCAGACCAAGCCCTCCATCCGTCCGGTTAAAATCATCACTCGCCGCAATGAGCAGCGTATTCATGTCGCTCTGGATCTCAGCGGCGCCCAGCGCCCGGTTGTACACCCTGACCTCGTCGATTCGCCCCGCAAAATACTGGCCGTAAATGCTATCTCCACCGATCTGTAAAGGATTGGTCGAGGTGGCGATGGCACCGGTCTGTGCTCGACTGGTCACCTGCACCCCGTTTATATACAAACTCATTGTCGCTCCGTCATAGGTCCCTGCCAGATGCGTCCACGTGTTCGCTGTCAGCGCTGCTGTCCCATAGATCGGACTACCAAACGTGCCACCCAACGCCGGGCGACGGGAATTGTTCGTACTGCCCTCCAGATAATAGTTATCGTTGCCTTTGTAGATCACGTCTCGCGATTTATTGCTTACGGTGGTTGGATACACCCATGCCTCCAACGTCATTCCGCTTGTCAATTGCAGTGAAGCCGCATTATTAATAGTCACCAGCGCGTTGGTTCCATTGAATATCAACGCATTGCCATACTTGCCCGACGTCGTCCAGGTCGCACCGCTAATCGTTCCATTGTTACCGTTACCAGACACGTCGGTCACCACTGTCCCGCTCCCCTCATTGAACCCATACGCCGCCACCAAACCAGGTCTAGGAGTTGGAGTAGGAGTCGGCGTTGAGGTCGATGTTGGTGTTGGTGTTGGAGTGACAGTCGGAGTTGCCGTTGGCGTTGGTGTGGGTGGAGTCGGCGTAGGTGTGGGTGGTGGTGGAGTCGGAGTGGGGGTTGCAATTGGTGTCGCAGTCGGAGTTGGAGTCGGTGTCGGTGTAGCGCAAGTCTCGTTCCCCATGGT
>DASWDX010000175.1:0-12845 GCA_036395055.1 Pyrinomonadaceae bacterium
AGCGGAAGTACAGCAAGAAGTAGCGCAGGAGCTAGAGCAACTGCTGGGGCGGTTGCTAGGGCCAGCGGGTAATTTGGATCTGGAAGCGAGCGAGTGGGCCATCCGCGCGGGGATGCACGGAGTAGGGGCGGTGCTGCTGGCAAAGCTGCTGAACAATGTGGGAGACAGCGCCGGCGTGAGCGTGAAATGCGCGGCTGGTCACCGAGCGACCTTTGTCGTCGCTCGGGGGCTCACTCAGCTCGCGACGGGTTTTTAGTCCTCGTTCTCGAGGTTGTTTAGGTCGTAGCTTTCCTGGACCGAGATGCCGCCATAATTGCCATCGTTGTCCTTATCGTCGGGACCGAGGGGCCTCTCGGGAAGCACCGTCATCGTGTTGTCGTTCACCCAGTTGGCGACTGCGATACCGAGCGTGTTGCTACGCACCAGCGTCGACCGATAATGGAACCCGGCGTAGATGCGTGCGACGTTCACGTCCTCGATGATCTGGTTCAAGCTCGTGTAGTGCCGCGTGACGCCGGGGAGGCTGATGCTCGTGGTCGTCACGTCGATGGTATCGCTGCCGAGGTAGTTCTGGATCGCGGTGATGCCGGCCGGGGTCAGCGTGCCATGCGCGGCGTAGAACTCGGGATGGCACGGCGTCTGGCGGAGCGGCGTCCAGTCCGTCCCCGGGTAGAGGAAGTTGATCGCGGTGTATGGACGCCAGAAGTGCTCGCGATACTTGACCCGCCACGTCCGGATGTAAGTGTCCGCCTGCGCGATGTTGAGCGCGGCGAACAGACGAGCGTGGGCCAGTAGCTGCTTCGAGGCGGCCGCGCGATTAGTCTCCACCGGCTCCTGCGCGACCAGCTGGCGCGCCAGGCGATTCACGAGCGTCACTGACCCCTCGATGTAGAACAGGCCGATCTGCGTCTGCTCGGCGGTGCGCACCGTCGAGTTCGAAGCACCGTAGGCCCGGACCTCGTCGAGCGCGGCTAGCCACTCCGGGTCGGTGACTGCGGGCCGGGTCGCCGTCGGAAAGTAGTCGGGATCCGACACCGTAAACGGCGTGACGTTACCCCAGCCCGGCGCCGAGATATTGGTCGAGCTGCAGCCTGGGGTGAACTGGTACTCGCCGGACCCCGAGAGCGGTATGAACGAGACGCGATCGAACGCGTGGTCATTCTGGCGGGCGTTGAGCACCGCTGCTGCTGCCGCCTGCCCCGTCACGATGCCCTCATACTTCGGCCGGTGGCTGTGCTCGTCATCCGGGGGGATCTGCGCCAGCGACGCGGCAAGCTTCGTGTCGAGGTCCGCTTGCTTGGCCGGGAACAGCGCGAGGAGCACGTCGTGAGCCGCCTGGGCGGCGGCCGCCTCGCGCGACGCGTAGCCCTTTGCCGTGATCAACACCATGGCCGGCATGTAGTACGGCCGGATCGCGTTCATGGCATCGAACATCGCCGCGTGCACCATGGCCACGTCACGGCTCTGGCGGTTAGGAAGTGTGTCGGCAGACACGGTGCTGACGGCGATCGTGTTCCAATCGGTCACGACATCCGCATTGGCAATCTGCGGCACACCCAGAAGGGCCGCCGTACTCGTGATCAGGAGCGCTCGCTTCAGGAGCCGGCGCGCCAGCCCTCCACCTCCGCCTTGAATAAATTGATGACGTGTCTTCATTCTCTTCATCGTAGTGCCCTCCTTCCGTGTTTAGCCCTGGCGTGCGGGGCCTGTGCTTGCTCGTAGAGACCAACGCGGCTTTCACTCTGACAAGACGTTTCGGGATAAACCTTGCCTTGCCCGCCGACGTGTAGCCTCTTACGGTCGCGTGCGTCTGAGCGGACGTTGTTCCGGCCACTGCCTTGTCATAAGAGCAGCGCAGCGCCGGAGGCTACTCAGGAGGGCGGCGGTGCGGATTGCTCCGGGCCGCGCGCCTCGCACGAAAATGGGCTTGCGACCAGAGGCAATTGATCGCCTCCATCTACTGAAGCGATACTTCTGAACAATCGGTATCACTCGGCAGTACATTTTTTCGCGAGTGCGGACAGAGGCTTAGTGAAGAAGGCCGCGCTGGTGTTATGATTCGTTACCGTCCAAGGAAGTCTTACTGCCGACTGTAGAGACGCGCGATGACCACGTCGGCCCCTCAAATCACACAGCTGCTCCACAAGTGGCGTAACGGCGACAAGGCCGCGCTCGAAGAGTTGATGCCGCTCGTCTATACGGAACTGCACCGACTGGCCCATCACTACATGAGTCGGGAGCGCCCGGGGCACACGCTGCAAACGACGGCGCTGATCAATGAAGCCTACCTGCGGCTGGCCAGTACGGATCAAACCGAGTGGCAAGATCGGGCGCACTTCTTCGCCGTCGCGGCGCAGATCATGCGTCACCTACTGGTGGACCGAGCCCGCTCGCGGCGCTACGCCAAACGTGGAGGGGGGACGCACCAGGTCACGCTGGACGAGGCGGCGGCCATCGCGCCTGAGCGCGACCCGGACTTGCTGGCGCTCGATGAGTCGCTCACCAAGCTGGCCGCCATTGACGAGCGGAAGAGCCGGCTGGTGGAACTGCGCTACTTCGGGGGGCTCTCGGCCGGAGAGGCGGCTGAGGTGCTGGGGGTATCAGAGATCACTGTCAAGCGTGAATGGCTGAAGGCGAAAGCGTGGCTCTATCGGGAGTTGAACCAATAGGGTAAAGGATGACGCCCGAACGCTGGAAGCAAATAGATTACTTGCTCGAAGCGGCTCTTGAGCTGGAGCCGGATCAGTGGTCTGCCTTCCTTGAGGAGAACTGTGCAGGGAATGCGGAGTTGCGCAGGGAAGTGGAGTCTCTCTTAGCGGCACATATGCAGGCCGAGGACTTCATTGAGGCTCCCCCGGCACAGGCTGCCGCTGAGTTGCTCGAAGAGAGGCGAAGCGAGTCGCTCGCGGGTCAACAGATCGGGCCCTACAGGGTGACGGCACCACTGGCCAAAGGAGGGATGGGTGAGGTTTACCGCGCACTTGACACCAGACTCGGCCGTGAAGTGGCCATCAAGCTACTGCCCGCCGCCTTCTCAACCGATCAGGATCGGCTGCGCCGCTTCGAGCAGGAGGCGCGCGCGGCCGGGATGCTAAATCACCCGAACGTCCTGACGATCTACGACATCGGGGCGCACGGGGGCGCTCCTTACATCGTCTCGGAACTGCTCACAGGCGAGACGCTGCGCGAGCGGTTGCCCGGGGCGCCACTGCCGCTGCGCCGTGTGGTTGATTACGCCCTGCAGGTCGCACGCGGGCTGGCGGCGGCGCACGAGGCGGGGATCGTCCACCGCGACCTAAAGCCGGAGAATCTCTTCGTCACGAAAGACGGGCGGATGAAGATTCTCGACTTCGGTTTGGCAAAATTGAAGCCGGCGCCTGCTTGCATCAATACGAATGTTTCGATCCGGCTGCTGGGCACCGCCCCGGGTATCGTGATGGGCACCGTCGGGTATATGGCGCCGGAGCAGGTACGGGCGGAGGAGGAGGTTGACCACCGCGCTGACATCTTCGCCTTCGGGGCAATCCTTTACGAGATGCTCACAGGGAGGCGCGCGTTCCAGGGCAACTCGGCGGTGGAAGTGCTGAACGCGATCCTGAAGGAAGAGCCCCCGGAAATTTCAGAACCGAAGCGCGAAGTTCCTCCGCCGCTCGTCCGCGTAGTCCGACATTGTTTGGAGAAGAGCCGGGAAGAGCGATTTCAGTCCATTGCCGATGTTGCCTTCTATCTCGAAGCGCTCACGGCCGCTTCGGACCGTGAGACTCCGGCCGCGGAACGGGCACGGCCGCGAGGCCGAGGGCGACGTTGGATGGCGGTGGCGGCTGTGGCTGCTGTGATTATTGCCCTGGCTGCGGCGCTCACAGTCTGGCGGGTTCAACGGCCCGAGGAGGGTTGGGAGAACCCGCTGGCCAACGCACACATCGAGCGGTTGACCGATTTCCCAGGCACGGAAACCGACGCCGCCGTCTCGCCCGACGGGAAGTTCATCGTGTTCCTCTCCGACCGCGACGGGACCTTCGACGCCTGGGTCAACCAAGTCGGGAGCGGGACGTTTGTGAACCTGACGAAGGGGCGGTTCCCCGAACTAGTCGGAGAGGCGCGCATCGTCGGATTCTCGGCCGACGCGTCGAATGTTTGGCTGCGGGTCAGCAGCAAGGATTCGACCGGCAAGGACACCCACGACCTCTGGCTCACGCCGACGCTAGGCGGGGCGGCCCGGCCTTTTCTCGAACGGGCGGTGCACGCGGCGTGGTCCCCGGACGGCCAGAGGATCGTCTATCACGAGGGCGCGCCCGGAGACCCGACCTTCGTGATCGACCGCGACGGCAGTAATCCAAAACAGATCTTCGTCGATAAGCCGGGCGTGCACTGCCACCATCACGTCTGGTCCCCCGACGGCCGTTACGTATATTTTGTGCGCGGCTTCCCGCCGAACGAATTGGATGTGTGGCGGATTCCTGCCGACGGCGGCGAGCCGGAGCGCATGACGCACCACAACTCCAAGGTCGGCTATCCGGCGTTTCTCGACAACCGCACGCTGATCTATTCGGCCACCGCGGAGGACGGGTCTGGGTTCTGGCTGTACGCCATGGACGTAGAGCAAAGGATTCCGCACCGCGTGACCTTCGGCGTGGACCAGTACATGTCGGTTTCGGCTGCCATCGGGCCGGACGGTCGCGCCACCCGACTCGTGGCATCTGTAGCCAATCCGATCGAAGAGCTTTGGACGCTCCCGATTTCCGGCCGGATGGTGGAAGAGTCGGACGTGCGTCGCTTCCCGCTGCCCGTCACCCGTGCCGTTGCGCCTCGGTTCGGGCCGCAGTACGTCGTGTTCCTCTCGTCGAAAGGCGGTGCCCAGAGTCTGTGGAAAACCCAGGGCGACGACACTGTAGAGCTGTGGCGCAGTAGCGAGGGGGGCGTAATGGCTCCGGCGGCCGTGTCTCCCGACGGGCGGCGGATATGCTTTTCCGTCAGCCGGCAGGGGCGGAACGGGCTGTACGTGATGAATGCGGACGGCACCAACGTGCGACACTTAGCAGCTTCGCTGGATGTACGCGACGCGCCCTCTTGGTCGCCCGACGGGAAGTTCATTGCCGTGGCGGCTGACGAGGGTGACGGCAGCCGGCTGTTCAAAGTGCCGGTCGACGGCCGTGCGGCTGTTCGGCTGGTGGACGGCCTCTCACGTATGCCCGTCTGGTCTCCGGACGGCAGCTTGATCCTCTATGCGGAGCCGTTGCAGGGCCCAGGGTACGCGGTGAAGGCGGTGACGCCCCAGTCTGAGCCGCATCCCCTGCCCGAGCTGTGGGTACTGAGGGGAGTCGATCGTTACCGTTTCCTGCCGGGTGGTAGGCAGGTGGTCGCGCTGCTCGGCGACTACCTCCGTCAGAACTTCTGGATGGTCGAGCTTGAAACCGGACGGCGCCGCCAACTCACTAACCTGAAGCCGGGCTATTCCATCACGAGCTTTGACGTTTCACCAGACGGCCGGCAAATCATCTTCGACCGTGTGCGGCAGAACTCGGACATCGTCCTCATCGACCTGGCCCGGAAATAGCGGCGTGTGCCTCGCTCCAGACAGTCTCCCAGAGGAACTTGACGGGAGCCTTTGCCTGCATTATCAAAAATGAGGGTCAACCAGATCAACCAACGTACCAGGAGAACTCTTGACTCCCGACTCTCATACTAATCATGGTGTTTAGACGCCGGTTTTAGTCGTGCTCATCGACGATATGAAACTTCTGCACAGCCTCCTGATGATACTTGAGTTCTTGCTGATCGAGGCTCTTGACGATCAATTCATAGTTGCTCGGTTCTAGACGTGCGCCGAAGCATTCCTGCAAATTAAGATTAAAGCCCGTTGAGTCATCGTAGTAGGGAATGGTTACCAGGTTGGGCTTTTGCGGCATCTCCTTTGGCGTGTAAACGCACGTTCTTACTTCTTGCTTTGATTCGTTCGGCAACGTTCGAAGCAGTTCAAGAGAGAATCTCTGGTGCTGAGGTGCTGTCACCCTTTGTGGAGTACCGAGGTTGCTTTGCAGTGAGATTGTGATGATTGGACTCTCGTTCAGTGAATAACGTTCTTTGGTCTGTGGCGCTTGATGAACTCGACATAATCAACCGCCGGATGTTCATCGGTTTGGAAATTCTGCTGGTAACGGGTGGGGCGCTTTCGTTTTACTTCGCTAGTGGTATTCTTTTCCCAGCGGTCTTCGTCGCGGTGGCTGTTCTGATAGCAGCCCTATTTTTGGTTTCTTTAGAAGCTTGGCGAGAAACGAAGCGAACAAACAAACAAACTTTGTTTGGATCTCCGCGAGGCGAAAGCGCGAGGCTATCTTGCGCGATTGCCGCACTAAAACAGCGTCAAGGATGTCGTAATCGAACTTGCGGCGGTCGATAGTCAAGAAAAGCCGCACACGCTCTATAAGGGGACGGCAAGCCGTCTCGCCGGATGTGGAAAGATCGTAAAATATCCGTTCTAGTCAACCTGACTTTTGGGGCAAAACATTCGTTTGCCTCATAAATCGTGTCGATTATGGGATTATGAGGCAAGGCCACTTCCAACATAATATGTATTATCAGACGCAGAGGCTAACAGCTCTTTGGGGCGAGCCCTCCAATAATTCTGTTGAGTAAAACTACGAACGAGCTGACAAATGACTAGAAACTTCCCTGTTTGCACTAGCTTGGAGTCTGGTCGTCTGCTTCGCTTGACCGGTTTGGCCGCGCACCTTAGAGTGACCAGTCTATTCATTTAGTTCGTCAGTTCGCTTCATGAGGTGCCGGCGCAGTGGCTATCAAAATCGAAAATCAGGTTGAAAGAAAATTACCCAAACAAACCATAACCCAGGTTGAAGACGCGTTCGACAGCTTGCCCCGAGAGCACACACGCGGACTTGAGCGGATAAGACTAGTCGAGTTCATATCAGACCCGAGACTCAAGAATACTTTCCAGGCGTCCGAACTGCCTGGTCTCTATCATCCGCGTCAGGGCCCCAAAGGAGCCTGGCTCGAGGTTGCTGTTGGAGTTTTGCTGCCTGCTGATAAGCCGGTACACAAGCGGATAGTCCCGCGCCTATCGTTTAAGGGAAACCTTGCGGCCACGATCTTTTCACTGGTCGGTCAACACTACCATTTCACGCTAAAGCATTCGCTTAAGAAGGCTCAGTTGGAGCCGGCAATAAGGGTTTACACAGAAAAGCGGCTTAAGGCCTGGAACGAAAAGAAGCACAGTTTCCGTGCTCGTCTGTTTAAGCCACTGCAACCTACACTAGAGCGGTGGGCCAAAGGGTTACAGAAACGAGCGGCCGCCGAAAAGAAGAAGAGTTTGAGTCCGAAGTAAGCGTGAGGCTCCGCTCATTCAGCTGGTTGGTCGCCACTGTCAATGCTCTTGGCTACAGATCTGAGAGCCTGCGCAACGTCAGTGATGTCGACATTTGACCGCCGGAAACGCACTTCCAGGCTGAAATCTTTCTTAGGTGAAACGTATTTGAAGGTGTAGGGTTTGGCTTCGGGAGCCACACGTGGCCCCATTTCCTGCCGTCTCACTTCCCTTGCATCGTCCCGCGTGAGTCCTCGAGAAGTTATCTCTCTTGCAAGTCGTCTCATTCCCTCTTCGTCCGGCTGTCGCACAATCTGCAGGAGCATGGACTTCGCTGAGACATCGGCCTGGCGACAAAGCTCGCGGACGTCGGCGGGTATTCCGGCAATTGAAAGTGCTTCGGTAACAGTACTCCTGCTCTTGCCGACTTTTCGCGCCACTTCTTCATGCGTATAACCAAACCTGTCGCATAACGCTAACAGTCCATCTGCTTCTTCCCAGACTGTCAAATCCTTTCGCTGCATGTTTTCAATCAGCGCGATCTCAGCTACACCGCCTGCGTCGACATCCATCTCGACACACGGCACTTCTGTGAGTCCGGCGGCACGCGCGGCCCGATAACGACGCTCGCCCGCGATAATCATCCAACGACCGGTCAAGCGTGAAGGCTTAACCAGTAACGGTTCCAGCACGCCTTTCTCTGCAATTGACGCAGTAAGCTCCGTCAAGTCTCCAAAGTCCATGCGCGGCTGTTCCGGATTTGGATCGATCTTGTCCAGACCAATCATACGCCCCACCGCTACGGGCGCATGCTGCGACAACTCCTCGACATAATGGGAGTCATGGCGCATGTGCAGTCCTGTCGGCAGTCCCCTTTTAGACACGGCTCATTACCTCGTCACATAAATTTCCATATTCGATTGCGCCTGATGAATTCGGAGCAAAGCTAAAAATCGACTCCTTATAGGCCGGTGATTCTTCCAATCTCACGCTTTTGGTTATTACTGTCTCAAACAATTTTGGTCCAAATACCTTCTTAATCTGTTCGTGAACCTCGCGCGCGAGCGTCGTTCGTTTGTCGTGGAGCGTTACCAGCACGCCCAGGAGTTCGAGACTGGGGTTGGGACGCGCCTTCACCTTCTCTATGGTCTCAAGCAAATCGTCTGTGCCTTCGAGCGCGAAGTAGGATGACTGAATTGGAACCAATACGTGCGTCGCAGCAACCAGCGCGTTTACGGTAATCAAGCCGAGAGTCGGGGGCGTGTCGATCACAATCACCTCATACTGGTCGCGAAACGGTCCTAACCGATCTTTCAGGCGAAACGGAGCATCAAAATCGCCCACTAATTTCGACTCCAGCTTGGCCAGATTGATTCGCGCCGGAACAATGTCGAGTCCCTCAACGGGCGTCCGATAAACTGCCTGTTCCACTGGCGCCTGTCCATCCGTCATCAGCTCATACGCTGAGCGTTCCACCGAAAGCGGATCGAGAAAAGAGATTGAGCTATTAGCCTGAGGATCTAGATCTAGAAGGAGGACACGTTTACCAACCCTGGCGAATGCAGCAGCCAAATTGATGGCGGTAGTAGTTTTTCCCACGCCACCTTTTTGATTTGCGATCGCAATTATCATTCGCTATACATCAACAGAATCTCGAACCTTACCTCGTTCAGCTAACTTCACCATCGCGCGAAGAGTCAGCTAGCTTGCTTACATTGGTAAGTCACCGGCTTCGCCGATTACATCCGGCCACTCTTCTTCTCCCAGCGCTGATTCTTCCCCACCCTCTTCTTCCGACGGCGCGGTTTTTTGGGACGCTTTAATGACATCCTCGTCGACGTAAATTGGACAGTCCGCTCGAAGCGCCAGCGCGATTGCGTCGGAAGGTCTTGAATCAAGGACCATGCGGTTGCCGTCGCTCATGCGCATTTCAATCACAGCGAAAAATGTGTTATCCCGCAAGCTGGTTACAACTACTCTTTCCACTTGAATGCCGAGCTCTATAATCAAGTTCCGCAGCAGGTCGTGAGTCATCGGGCGCGGCGGCGCGATCTTTTCAATTTCAAGCGCAATAGCGTTGGCCTCATAAGCACCGACCCAAATTGGCAGCATCGTATCGCTTTCGACGTCCTTCAAAATGATAATGGGCGTACCGCTATTCGGATCCATCATCAGCGCTCTAATTTTTACCTCAATCTCCATAAATCTATACCTCTGGTCTGCCACCCGGCGGAGTGGCCGCTGGCCACCTCTGCCTTACCCCGGATCAGTTCGCTTGTTTACTAACCAACTCTCCATAAAGGCTGTACGGCTTCGCCTGCGAAATCAACACATCTACGATCTCTCCCGGTTGTGATTTGCAGGACTTGAAGTTAACCACCTTGTGGCAAGTTGAGTGACCCGTCATGTCCCGGCTCGATCTGGCGCTCTCCCTCTCGACCAGTACACTCACGGTTCTATTAATGTAACTATTGTAGATCTTGTTTTGTGTTGATTCCTGCAACTCTTCAAGAGCAATGAAGCGTGCAGTCTTCTCAGCTTCCGGCACCTCATCCCCTAAGTTCGCCGCCGGAGTTCCCGCTCGTTTGGAGTACTTAAAAATGAATAATCCATCGTATTCACACGACCTAACCAGCCGCATAGTGCTCTCAAAATCCTCTTCGGCTTCACCGGGAAAGCCGACGATGATGTCGCTCGTCAACGATAGCCGTCGCTTCGAACTCTTAATTGCCTCTATGCGCCGCAGATAATCTTCCGCGTTGTGACCACGTCGCATTGCCTTCAGAATGCGATCGCTTCCTGACTGCACAGGCAAGTGAATCCAATCGCAAAGGTTCGGACACTCTTCAATCGCCGACACTATATCAGGATGGAAGTCTCGAGGAAACGATGTCGTGAATTTGATTCGCTCCAAGCCGGTGTCGGCCACAGCCCTCAGCAAACGCGAAAAAGGCGTCGCCCCGGAATAGCCCTCCAAACCTTCCTGCGATCGTGGTCGATAACTGTTCACATTTTGACCGATAAGGTGAATTTCTTTGTAGCCAAATGATCCCAGCCGCCGCACCTCGTTAATAATTTCCAGCGCGTTCCGACTCTTCTCGCGCCCACGCGAATAAGGAACGATGCAAAAAGAACAAAACTTATTGCAGCCTTCGATAATGGGAACAAATGCCACGTATGGTGAACGTCTCTCTGCGGGCGACACATCCCAAACCTCGCCATCCTGGCGCTCATCCAAATCGATCACCGCCGCTTCTCCGCCGCGCGCTCGCTCGATCAGAGACGGAATGCGATCCGTTGCTCGCGTGCCCACGATCAGATCGACTGAGGGAGCATTCCGGAAAATCTCTTCGCCCTCAAGTTGCGCCACACATCCCATCACGCCGATCAAAGGTTTCTGCTGCCGGCGGGTGCGTTTTGCAGCGTTTCGTATCTCTCCGATTCTCTGGAAAACCTTTCGTTCGGCTCGTTCGCGCACGGAGCAGGTATTCAACAGAACTACGTCGGCCGCCTCCGAGGAAGCGGTCACTTCGTAGCCCGCTCTTCGCAAACCTGTGGCAGCTCGTTCCGTATCTGCAACGTTCATCTGGCAACCAAACGTCTCGATGTAAACCTTGGATTTCATTTACCACGTAACGCAAACTGTCAGTTTGCGGTTCTCGCTACAAGAGCATTCTAAGTTGCTCAACACACCCCGCAAACTAATAGTTTGCGTTACACGAAGCTCGAACGCTATCAATTGGCAGTAGTCTAACAGAAACTGTAAGCCAAACGCGATACCGAGACTTTTGCATCTTTTACTCAATGAATCTCAACAGCTTGACCGCTTCTTACTCGACGAGTAGGATGACGCTCGAGTTCCCAAATCCAAAAACACTGAGAGGTTCCGTCATGTCCTTCAACAAGATAACTCTTGTAGGAAATCTTGGTCGCGATCCTGAACTGCGCTACACGCCACAGGGTACGCCCGTTTGCAGTTTTAGCATGGCGACGAATGAACGGCGTAAAGATAAGAGCGGGGAGATGCAGGATCAGACGACTTGGTTTCGCGTGACCCTTTGGGGACGCCAGGCAGAGACTGCCTCACAATACTTAACGAAGGGCCGGCCGGTCTATATCGAAGGCAGATTGCGTGTAGAAGAATGGACTGACCGCGACGGGAAACCAAGACACACGCTCGAGGTTAACGCGACAGACATGCAATTTATTGGTGGGGGTAGAGGAGAAGAGCCGCCGATGGAGCGAGCGGCCGCAGCGGGCGCGCCCTCGGAACCGGCTGACATCGCCGACGACGACATTCCGTTTTAGACTTTCTCGTAGTCCTGGATCTGTCAGTTCCCTCCCCTGGTTTATCTCGCCAAAGAGTCATGTGGTTGGTCGAGTCCGAGAAGGCAGGCAGCGCGGAAACGTAGCAGCCGCGCATTCTGTTCGTTATCTATTTAACCCGCGACGATCACGATTTTTTCCAATCGTCACTGCTGGCGACAGTTGTCTTCATTAGCTCGCGCTTGATGCCTTGAAGCGATGCTTCATTGAATTTACCGGTGCGATACCAGACACTCATCAATCCGTTCAGCGGAAAACCATCCCGGTAAATGTTTCCTCGTTACACATCAATGTTCCTTCGTTCCAGGGGATAAAAGGATAGCGATGGATTGCATGTATTCCGAATTTCTGACCGCGCTAGGTGATCGATCCGGGAGGATCAAATTGGGTCACCCGGCAAGGAACCGTCATCATCATGCCCATCACCGCGAAGCTTATCTCGAGAATACTGCCGAGTCGCAAGCGCGCTTGATCATGAAACGATTCCGGTAGTTCCGGGTGACTGATGATGCCGGTCGCATTTATGACATGCGTCGCAGCAATGAAATGTTTGATGTCATCTCTCGTTTGATAAGTAACCTTGAAGCCTTCCGTGCTCTGCTCAACTGAAACCACCCTCGCGCCGACAACAACTTCGATATGGTGTTGCTTCCTGTAAAGTTCGAGCTCCTTAACCAGATCGTTGAACGGTAGATATTTCGGCTCGTCGACTCTCCTCATCATGTCGGGAAGTACCGACAATGTCGTAGGCGATAGCAATCGCATACCGGGGTCCACACGACGAAGTGCGGAAGCCGGCTTTGGTCCGGCCTCGAGTATCGCAACGGGAATATTTCGCTTTTGCAGACACTGCGCAGCCGCGAGCCCGGCGGGTCCAGATCCAATGACAACCACGGGAATATCTTCGCTCGCTGCGCTCATTAAGATTGTCGCTCACCGCTCAACGCTCAACGGTCACACTCAAGCTCTGCGAGAATAAGTTCAATTAACTGGTCGGCCGCCTGAGCTGAAAGTGCTGTGGCTCGGTAAGTCAGAAATATCTGTGCGCACTCGGGCGATGCGAGCACCGCTACTGCCGCGCCCATATTCAAACAGACCGGGGTATAAATTCGCTGACCAGTTAGCCGTAAGGCGCCCATGGAGAGCTGGGAAATGTCAGCATGAACGTCTGACTGTTCGAACCAGGTAAAGTGACTGGTTG
>DASWDX010000176.1:0-11666 GCA_036395055.1 Pyrinomonadaceae bacterium
TGGGAAATTCCATGAGGTTCGCCGAGTATTCGTCCGCTAAAATTGAATCATGACTGAGACTCAGCAGGTGACTTAGACACTCACATAAGGCGCATAAACGCGCGTCCATTAAGCGTCCAATAACAGTTCCCGTGAGTCCTTGAAGTGCGGTAGAGTGCTATCCATGCCGCTAAGTTCCTTTGAATTACAATAGGTCGCTTCTCTTTCACGGCGGCGACACGGGTTCGATTCCCGTACGGGACGCCAAACTTGTATTCGCAGCTGAAAATGCTCGCAAGTAACTTAAAACAAAGGCAGTCTCAGGGGTTCCAAAACTTGAACCGTCAAATCGTAGTCCTTGAGGAAATACGATGTTCTGTAACCTCAGTTCTGTTCTAACGAGGCGTGATTCCAGAAGCCTGCCAAGCTCGTCAAGACTGTGTTTGCGTAGTGAAGAACATTATCCACTTCTACGTTGTTCTTCAGGTTCGCGTGCAGCTCTGACTCTAATTCGGTTTCTTCTTTTCTAATTAGATCAAGTTGAACTTCATAGATCTGTTTATCAATTGCTCGATCGAAAACGTACACGTCAATTAGCCGTTGCTTCCGCTCCAGCAACTTGGCAGCTTTAGTCTCAATTTCTCTTGTGAGGCGAGCTGCCGTTAGATTCGCTTCGTTCCAGACATCTCGAACGATCTCGTTGAAAAGGCGCATATATGCCAGGCTGTAGGAACGTCATAAGCTCGATGAAGCCTAGCTCTCCGGCGAGCTGTTCCTTTACCTTACACACTTAAAACCATTCCATTGGGAGCTTGAATTTCCGGAGGTCTTCTATCACGTGGACGGGACACTTTTCGCTGCCGACAGGCGCGGATTCGACGCGATCCTAGTTAATCCGCCATACGTCTCGATGCGTGGAAATCCCTCATGATCCACGGCGGTGTGGACAGCGATCGGTTCAAACCCGATTGCGACTCGGGCAGGCGAGGAAGAAAAGCATGGGTGGTCGACGATAACGCGTTTCTAATCGGATTGGTCGGACGGCTGGATCCGATGAAGGACCATCTCACGTTTTTCAATGCCGCAGAATTGCTTTCAGGGCGGCAGTTAAATGTTCGCTTCGCCTGCGTCGGCGGCGGGCCCCAACATTACGCGGCGAGGCTCCGCCACGTTGCTGAAAATTACGAGATTGCCGATCGACTCATCTGGGCTAGCGAGCGCGAAGACATGCCTGACGTTTACAACGCGCTGGATATCGCCTGCTCTTCCTCGATTGGAGAAGGCATGCCCAACGTCATCGCGGAAGTAATGGCCTGGGGCGTGCCTTGTGTCGTGACCGATGTAGGCGATTCAGCGTTACTGGTGGGTGCAGCCGGAATCGTTGTTTCTCCAGACGATCCGTACGCCTTGGCTGAAGGTCTTATGCGGTGTATTAAAGTTGTAGGCAGTAGCGAGACTGCTAGCCCGCGTCAGCGGATCAAAAGGAGTTCAGCTTGTCACAATTGGTAAGTCGGACTGAATCGGCCATGTTAACGCTCTTGAATCGGTCAGATGAAGTCTTCAGATGCGGTCTGGCTGATTCTAAGAAGATACCGTTCGTCTGCTCAATACGGCAATCCGAGCACGAATCGGAGCGACGTACTTACTTCTAAACTGATCTGAGGCCATTCGCGCAGGAAGACACGAAGGGAAAGGAAAAGCAAATGACTCGCACAATGAACGCAAGGATCGCCGGATTTGCGTTTCTGCTTTACATTGCGATCGGAATTGCAGGTATGGTCCTCTCCCGTCGCTGGAGTGGTGGAGAGGGTATCGCGGCGAAGCTCGCGAGCATGGCGGCACACGCATCAGATGTGCGCATCGCCCTCGTGCTCGTTTTGTTTACCGGCCTGGCCGCGCTGGTGTTAGGCGTATCGCTTTACGCCCTCACGCGCGACGAGGATCGGGATCTCGCAATGCTGGGCCTCAGCTGTCGTGTCGCCGAGGGTGTGATCGGCGGACTCTCCATACAGAGGTCGCTGGGATTGCTGTGGCTCGCTACGGTCGCCGGAGCAAATGCCCCGGATAGCCAAGCAGCGCAAAACATCGGAGGTTCCTTCTTGGGCAAGGCTCAAGCGCCATCATTGGCGCTATCTTCTTCGCTGTCGGCAGCACGTCCTTCTCCTGGCTTCTCCTCCGCGGCCGCATGATCCCCGTGGGATTAGCGTGGCTCGGTGTGCTTGCGTCGGTTCTGCTCGTCGTCGGGCTACCGATGCAGCTCGCAGGATTACTCCGCGGCACGGTCACTCAGCTCATGTGGTTACCGATGGCCGTGTTCGAGATTCCGCTCGCGCTGTGGCTAATCATCAAGGGAGTCGCCACACCGAGGTCATCGGCGTGACCTTGCTGGCTCTGCATATTATCGCTGGCCTGATTGCACTGGTTGCGGGCGGCGTAGCTCTGTATGCCGTTAAGGGAGCCAGGGTGCACCGCAAGAGCGGAATGATTTTTGTTTAAGCCGTGCTGGTGCTATCCGCCAGTGGCCAGTGATCGCAATGTTGAAGCTGAAAAGGGTAATGTAATGGGCGCAGGGCTCGCCTTTTACCTGGTCATTACAGCACTGCTTACGACCAGGCGTCGCGTTGCATGGTTGGATCTTGGCGCCTTGGTGCTGGGCTTAGTTGTTGATATCCGTCGGTTTCACATTCGGCTTTATGGCCTCGCGCAGTGCTACCGGCAAACTGGATGGCTATCCACCAACTCTCTTCTTAATCTTCGGAACCATCGCCGTATTGTCGGTGGTAGGGGATACACGCATGATTCTAGCGCGGGGACTGGGAGGGAGACATCGAATTGCCCGGCACTTGTGGCGGATGTGCTTCGCGATGTTTATTGCGACCGGTTCATTCTTCCTGGGTCAGGCAAAGGTGTTTCCAAACCCAATACGCATTATTCCCATACTGGCGATTCCGGCCGTATTGCCATTGTTACTCATGGTCCATTGGCTGGTGCGAGTGCGGTTCATGAAACAATATCCCCGGCGTACGTAACCATTTTGTTTCATTCGAGACAACGGCTATTTTTCTTGAATTGGGTTTAGAAAGGATCTAAAGATGCAATCAGGAAAGGGCGTTGGCCGAATTATCGGCGTTCTATTACTAATACAATTGGCGGGACTCATCGTGCCGTTCGTACTGCTGAATTCGTTAACGAGGCGGGATTTCCTTGCAAATTCTGCTACGGCCTCATTTCAAATCAAAGTGGCCGTGTTTCTCTTGTTTGCGAATTGTGCCCTTACGATTGTCATCGCCATCACCGCATGGCCGATTTTTCGTCAGTACAGCGAGCCTATGGCACTCTGCCTCCTTGCTGTTAGCGTGATTATGTTTTCGCTGCAAGCGGTGGACAACGCACATATCTTATCAATGGTGTCTTTAAGTCAGCAGTACATCGACGCAGGCGGATCCAATGGTCCTTTCCAAACGCTGGCGGCAGTAGTCGGTTCGATCAGGAGGTGGGGGCATTACTCAGAGCTGCTAGTTATCGATGCTTGGATTTTCCTGCTTTACGTCTGCCTGTACCGCTTCGCCGTGGTCCCACGCGCACTCGCTGTCTTTGGGTTGATAACTGTCATCCTTCACTTCGCTGCTATACCCTTGCGAGGGTTCTTGGGTTATAGCCTCGTGACGCCGCTGGGTGTCCCCATGGCTCTCAGCCACTTTGTACTGGCGTTGTGGCTCATGGTCAAGGGATTCGTCGAACGTCCTCCAAGCGAAGTTCCGAGCAATGCGAGAAGTGATCTGAGAATGTGAACCGTTAGCTGTACGTTCGTCAAAACTGTTCTTTGAAGGAAAGCAATATGCGGCGAGGCTCCGCCGGCTTGCCGTAGACTACGGGATTGTCAACCGATTGATCTGGGCTGGCGAGAGCGAAGACATGCCTGATGTTTACAACGCGCTGGATATCGCCTGCTCTTCCTCGATCGGAGAAGGCATGCCCAACGTCATCGCCGAGGCGATGGCCTGCGGCGTCCCGTGTGTTGTCACGGACGTAGGTGATTCAGCGCTATTGGTAGGTACGACTGGATTGTCGTACATCCAAACGATCCGCAAGCATTAGCCGACGGGCTTGCGAGATGTCTTGATGCTTTTAGGACCGGACGGATCGTTAGCCCAAGAGAAAGGATCGTAGAGGAATTCAACGTCGCACAATTAGTCATTAAGACGGAGGACGCAATGACCGGGATGCTAGTTGATCTCAACTCGATCTCAACACTGGATCGAAACGATGAGAGCACTGGTATAAACTGGAGATTCCTTCATTGAACTCTCTCTCTGCGCCGGAAAATTCATCTAACCATTCGGGAAGAACTCCCCGGATCCTTTCTAGCTGTTGCTGAAACAAACGCGCTTTACGGAAGAGACAACGCGTCACGATTCACGAAGCATGCCTAATCTCGATGACTTCATCAAAACTGTCTGGCGGAAATCGTCGCTTGCTTCAACATTCGCACGTCCATTAAAACGTCCAATAACAGTTCCCGTGAGTCCTTGAAGTGCGGTAGAGTGCTATCCATGCCGCTAAGTTCCTTTGAATTACAATAGGTCGCTTCTCTTTCACGGCGGCGACACGGGTTCGATTCCCGTACGGGACGCCAAACTTGAATTCCCTTCTGCAAATCCTTGTAAGTAACTGAACGGGTAGCGATTCACTTGAGACGCACCTCGCGAAAACTCGAGGTTGCACTCAGTAAAACGAATTCACCCACACTAACGTGAGCAGGTCAACCCATTCGAAAAGAGGTGTTAGCGTGGATGACTGAGTGCCTATCTGCACTTTCGCTGCGCTGATGCCATTGCCCGCAGTCTCCTGAGTCTTAAATACTAAATAATATGGATAACCCTTATTAGGATTGCTGGTCGTATAGACTGTCTGACCGTTCCTTTTATAAAGGATGTCACCATTGCTCGCGATCTCTATCCTGCATACATCGCCGGCGACGACCGAGCCGTCCGACTTGTAATTTCCCTGCTCTCTTATTGAGTAGGTCGTGGCACTCCCGAAGCTGAACGCGAAGTCGAGATCCAAATAATTCGTCGATAGTGCCTCGTCATTGTTATTGCCTAAACCAACAACGCAATACTCGCCGTCAAAGCGCCACTCGAAATAACCGGGACCCGAAAGTGTTTGTTGCGACTGCCCTTTGGCGAAATAGCCGCCTCCGTTGTCCTCTATGTTGTTGCCAGTTGCAGTCGCATTCGTCAACGATGTCCACACGACGTCCTGTATGTCTGAACCCGGCGAAGGCGTTGGTGTAGGAGTCGGCGTTGGCGTCGGCGTTGGTGTCGGCGTTGGTGTAGGTGTCGGCGTTGGTGTTGGGTTACCGCTAGTCAGCGCAAAATTCTGCGTAGTCGTACCACCGGAAGAAACGTTTACGTTGCTGGCCGCCGTACCGGAATATCCTGCCGCTGACACATTCATTTGATACGAACCTATCGGCAAGTTACTGAATCTGTAGAAGCCGTTCGAATCAGTTTTCAAAACGTGAATGCCCGCGCTCACTATCGCACCGCTGATCGCATTCGTCGTGGCGGCATCGGTAACGGTTCCCTGGAGAGTACCAACCGTATTCGGTGTGCACTGGGAGAATTTGAATGCTCCGATTCGGGTCTTCCAATTGTCCTGCGCAAGGGTTGTCGGTTGGGAATCGTAGTACTCATTCGTATACCAAAACATACAACCATCAGGGTCGATCGTCATCGCACTATAATCACCCCAGCGGTTGTTGAGAGTGCCATCAGAGAACTGACAACACTGGAAGCCAGTTCCTTCAATCATCGAGGTTTCACCCTGTCCGAGGGTGTTTAGAGGATCGTTGACGAGGCGTCCTGCGTAACGAATCGCGGGGTACATCGTTGCGTCAGAGACACTGTACCCGAGGGCCAGATCACCATTCTTATCTAAAGCAAGACTTGGCATGAATCGATGCTTCGAATCGGGAGACCAAGTTCCGTGCTGTACTGGACCGGACGTAACCACGGTGCCACTAGTTACATTCAACTGATACCAACGAATCTGTGCGATGTTGGGTGTGCCGCCATTACCAACTGTTTGCGTTAGCCACAACGACTCGATCCCATTCAGATTCTGATACTGGTTCTGCATCATCACTCGGTAGGTTAGCGAATCGAGACTATTGCCATCCTTCTCGGGCACGTTACTTGGTCCAGCACTAAACGTAGAGATGGTGACGTTCGATGGACCTGTTAGACTCGAATTCGCGGGCACCGCGTAATCCGCGTGGAACTTCCAAACGCGAGCTCTCGTAATTCCCCAAATCGACGCGAAATAGTTCGGAGTGCCGGAAAGAGGTTGGCTCCCATTGTCACGCACATTGCTAGGCAGCAAACTGAAAATTGAAACGCCCTGAATGCTCTTCGGCAGATTAAAACTAATGGCGTGGGCTGTTACTCCACTTTCCATCTCGGTTCTGTTGAAGGCCCATACTTGCACGTGTTGGAACGACCCACTGCCGGTCGTCGCAAAGATATTCGCTGACATATAAATCCCGTCGGGCCAAACCCCAAGTTTGGGATAATCCGGGATCTTTCCGCCCGACGCCGTTTGCCAGGCATAAAAATACCAACCGCCGGAAACGGGGTCGCTGGTTTGCGACACAGCCATACATTGATACATCGCGCCGGAGGTGTAGTTTGACCACGCAAAATCGCTGACGATCCAACGGTCACTAAGCGCATCGTACAGCGCTACAGGATCGCCCTGATTTGAGTTGTCGCATGGTGTTCCTGTCGGCTGTTGAGAAAAGAATGTATCGAACGTGAAAGCTGCTAAACGTGCACCGGTAGCCTTACTGAAGATTCCTATGGAAGTGTTCACTGTCTGGATGTAGTGATTCGGACCGACATCTCCATTCGTATCCGGCGGCCATCCGTTACCCCAATTGGCAAAATCGAGACCGGGAAAAGATGAGCTGGGCATCGGTGCTGGAGCGGCCGGAACAAAAGGTTGCAGCGCGGTATCTGGTCCGAGTGTGAACGGAAGTTCGGCAGGAGGTTCCTTTGGTTCCGGTCGTGGCTTTTTAATTTGCGGCTTAACGAGAGGAAGTCGGCGTACATCGCCGTGGAAAATCTTTGGCTTTACGGGTTCCACATCCACGCGCGTTGCTCCTGAAGGTAGCGCGGAGTCTTGATTTGATCGGCCAAGGATCAAGTCCGATGTCTTTTGCTGGTCTGGACCGGTGTCACCAGAGGTCCCTGTGTTGCTACGTTCTGCGAAGACAGAAGAAAGAATGACGAGAGAGCCTAGCGCGGCGATAATAAAGAGAAGAATCAGTCCGCGTGACCAGCCGCTGCTGAACGTTTTTTTCCGTGTACTGGCAAAACGCGACGTATTTTTGGGAGGCTTCATAGGGGAACTTCCTTAATAACTATCCCAGTCGATTCGGGTAAATGCAATCAAGAATGAAAAACTTTCTTGCACGCTCCATTTCTGGCGCATTGGTACCATTCACCGGAGCGCGTTATAGAATTCTTCATGCGAGAAAGGCGTGAGGCCGATCGAATCGATCACAGCGTCCTTCTTCTGACGAAGCACTTGAAGAAGTTCACAACTTCCCCGTTAAGGTCTTTGTAAGTTTCGACAGGCGACGGCTCTCGGTTCAACAATACAGCCGCTGAGCCGATCGGGCAACTTGATTACGTTCAAGCTTCAACGGACTTTCTCCGCCGTCAGAGAGAACCTTTATTTGCAGCCCTCTAATGAAACCTCAGAATATCCCCCGGTTCAGCCCGGCTCGCTACCGCAACCGAGAGCTCTGTTACATCCATAGCTGAAATCAACTCCACCATTTCGTGTGAGCCAAGAGCATGTCTTGGTTCGAATACTTTGCGGATCAAAGCATGAGCGTTCAAGCAGCAAAAGCACACCTTAAATCACGGCTTAACGAAGAGTCTCCATTTCTTTCAGCCAAGCGGCGATTCGGTTCCAACTCGGAATGCTTTGGGACGCCAAACTTGAAATTGACTTCGAGATCTGTTGTAAGTAGCTGAATGCTAAAGCGGTTACAGGGGTTCCAAAACTCTCTCCGTCAAACACCGTAAATAGCACGGTTAATAAGCCGAACATCCGAACTGGTCCCGTTGTGTTCATTGGAAAGCGATCTAACGTTAGAGGTCACCGGCGCCCGCCAGGGCGTCCGGTGCACCGCCTTGTTGGGCATCTGATGATTGGATCTGCGTCACAATCTCATCAATGCAAGGGATGTATTTCTCCATCTGTCGAGACTTGGATTGTGGGTATATTGAATTTCGGCTCTGTATAACTGTCGGAAGGTGAAATTTTGCCTGTTTTCCTGTAATGGGCAACACGTTTATCGCCGTGATAAAACTCCCGGTTTGGATTCTCTAAGCCTCGTTGGAGATGACGTCTTGCGGCCACTGCACCATTAGCAGAGCATAAAACAATCAATGGTGAGGCCAACTCAAGGATCTTCGGCATCCTGGGCTCCCAAACCTTGTGCTTAAATGCTGCTTCTATGACAACAGAGATATGACCCGCAAGATATTGATTCACTATTCCAAAGAACAACTCGGAGACTAGACCATTGGTGTCAGGTGGGAGTTGGTCGTGTTTGACGCCGTAGGTGTTGACATAGCCCTCTTTGATCTCATCGCGGCTTAACAAGAGTGGTTTTTCCCGATCCCGGCTGGCCTGTGATGATGATGCACTTTGGTTTTCTGGTCATGTTTCGGGATGCCCAACGCCCGGCATCACCCGCGCCCCCACGCAAGATTCATAAGAGGCAGCGTGGAGGGGCGTCGGGTGCATGCCGTTAGACGGCGTGCTCAAGCGAGAGGCCTTTCGTTCGCGTAGCATTCCGCGCCATTAGGACTGCGCGTTCTGTACGCGGTAGTGCAGTTGGACCAGACCATCTTCGAAGCGCTCGATGGAGAGCAACTCCAAGGGTACGTGGCGGGGACGCCGCGCTATCAGTGGGACGCCCTCCCCAATGAACACTGGGGCCACACTGATGACAAACTCGTCGATCGCCTGCTCGTCAAGAAAGGAGGCGATGATCTCGCCGCCGCCCATCAACCAGATATCCTTGCCAGGTTGCTCTCGGAGACGGCGCACAAATGGGCCGATGGCATCGTTCACGAACTGAACTCCCGATGGGACTTCCGCTGGAGGCGGGTGGCGTGAAAAGACAATGTGCGGATTCTTTGGGTCGAACTTTGCCCCCATCCGGAGGCTCATTTCGTAGGTCTTCCGGCCGAGCACCTTCGTATCGATGGACTTCATGAAAGCGTTCATGCCATAGAAACCTTTCGGTGCCGGGCGGGACGTCAGCCATTCGAGATCCCCGTCGGGACGCGCGATGTAACCGTCCGCGCTGGTCCCGATGTGGACAATGACTTTTCGCCGCTTCGTCACGAGGCCCGTCTCCGTTGGCTAACGGTGCAAAAGCGCGCCGATACGCTTCGCCGTCTAACGTTTGACATGAGCGGCGTTCCACAGACGGCGAAGCCGGCTGTGGAATGTCCGCTCGATGGAAGGGTTTAGGCGTCGCTCGCGGCGCTTGAGGCATCGAGAGGTGGCGGCGTCTACGATTGAGGACGACCAAAGAACAGAACGTATCCATCGGCATCCTTGAGCTCGAAGCCTCTCAGGCCGTCGTGAGTGTCCTTAAGTGGCTCGAAGAACTGCACGCCACGTGACAAGTACTCGGCAGCGAGAGCATCCGGATCTGGGACATTGACATACGCGTCCCATCGAGCCGCCGGATCCCTGGTGTAGTTTGGCACTGGTGAGGCGCCGACTGACTTGAGCATGAGCATGGCTCCATCTCGGCAGACGACGGCAAAGAAAGGCGCGTCATTCGGTTCTGCGAAGGTTACGTCGAACCCCAGCAAATCCCGATAGAACGACAAAGAGGCAGCAACGTCTTGCGCTATGAAGAACGGCGAGATGCCATTGATGTTGGGTCGAGTCATCGGGGCGCTCCGTGTTCGCAGGGAACGTTTCTACGACGCCTAACACCGAGATCACCTGCGAGGGCCGCGCCGTCCGTTAGCCATCGCGGACGTCGTCAGGTGCATCTCATTGTTCGGCAGCCCTCTATTCGCCCCTTTTCGGGACGACCGCGCCTGAGCTCGGAGACAGACCCTCGGGCTTTGAGGAATAGCGTGCAACGACCCGCCATCGTCCTCCCCGTCGCTGCCAGACGTCAGTCAAGAAGAAATCCCCGCTCCTGTCTTGGCCGGCGACTGATGCCTTTTGCGTGTACACAGAGGCGACGATCGCGGTATCGCCGAGCAAGCGGACGTTTTGGCTCTTGTACTCGAAGGACTCGCACGTGTATCCACCGAGCGCCATTTCAAGCCAACGTGCCCGACCTACGGGGCGTTCAGTTGAGGCCGAAAGGACAAGAACAAAATCCTCAGCCAGCAGTCGCTCCAGGGTCGCTCGGTCACGATCCTTCCAAGCCTGCATCCACGCCACGCTCAGGTGCTTGAGCTCCTGCTCTGCCCCGGTGGTGGTCGACAGGGCCTGTCCGGCGCCAGCGGAACGAAACGCGACGAGGGCACTCAAGGTTAGACACGCTAGGCCGACTGTCGCTCGCATTCTCATCGCATCTCCCATCTTGTGTGCCGAACTTCTTATTAGGTGAGAGAGTCTCGTGTCGCAACACGAGACTCTCTCACCTAATCCCGCTGCGAACTGGATTAGACAATACATCCTGTTTCACGGCAAGCGGCACCCTACCGAGATGGGAGCTGCCGAAGTCAGCGCATTCCTGACGCATCTCGCAGTCAAACGACAGGTTGCGGCCTCAACTCAGAATCAGGCGCTCGCGGCTCTTCTGTTTCTCTATAAGAATGTCCTCAAAGAAGAATTACCCTGGCTCAAGAACGTCGAACGGGCCAAGCGGCCGGTGCGCATTCCACTCGTGCTTAGGAGCAGAAGTAAAGCGCCTGCTCACACAATTGGGGCAACAGAACTGGCTCCAAGCGAGTCTGCTTTATGGAGCAGGACTGCGCCTCAGGGAATGTCTAAGTTTGCGAGTGAAAGATCTGGATTTCGATTATCAGCAATCGCTGTGCGCGACGCAAAGGGGCACACAGACCGCGTTACAATGCTGCCGGCCAGTGCTGCCGAAGCTTTAAGACACAACTTGCCAATGCCAAAGGGCTGCACCTGCGAGACTTCGCTGATGGGTTTGGCAGAGTCTATTTGCCCTTTGCGCTGGCGCGGAAATACCCGCACGCAGATCGTGAATGTGCAGAAACATCCGATAAGGCTCCGAGGCCACCTCTTCTTTGACGGGAGCCATCATCCCTGCGGTGACCCGAATATGACGAATCGAGACCCGCTGCGCCGCTCAAACTGGGAAATTCATCCCGTGTACTCGATGGATGTATGCAGGCAGTAATACAACCCTTGCCGGTTGCAGTGCTGATAATGAAACAGTCTGGACGGCGTTTGACCACTGGATCGTTGCACAATAAAGACTTTGGCAAGAGAGTAGTCCCAACCAGGGAGGAGCTAAAGGTGAAGCGAAGAACTGAAAACACTACGATCATCATCGCGAGATTGATCTCGATGTCATTAGTGCTCGCGGCAAGCGTCGCTGCTTTGCCATATCGGGCTGACGCGAAGGAGAGTCAGCGCTCTCAGCATGCGACCTC
>DASWDX010000177.1:0-14037 GCA_036395055.1 Pyrinomonadaceae bacterium
CGATCCAATGTTCTGGGTGATGGTAGTTATCGCTCTGTCTTTTATCATCATTGCAGTGGCGATGGTGGCTATTGCCGTCTTCGTTAACCGCGCTGTGAAATCTGTAAATCGTCTTGAGGAAAAACTCGAACCGCTGATCGAAAGGATGACGGTGATAAGCGAGCAGGGACGACAGATTGCAGTTCAGGGAAAACTCGTCGCTGAGCAGTTTAGTGCGGTGTCCAGCCATCTTTCGGCTGCCACCATGAATCTTTCCGAATCGCTGGCTATCATCAAAGACGAGGTTGGCGAGCTGAAAGAGATAGTGAGTGAGACGGCGCACGATGCGCGCGACAAAGTCGAACTGGTGAGCCGCACGATTGATCGAACACATGAGCAGGTTGTTACCACTACCGATTTCATTCAAAGGAGGGTCGTCGAGCCGGCCCGCGAGCTGGCGGCGATTATGTCGGGCTTCCGTCGCGGGCTCGAAGTTCTCGTAGCGCCGATACCGAAGCCCATTGACCAAACTTATGGAGAGGATGAGATGTTTATCGGTTGACCTCTGCCGTTAAAACGGCAAAAGAACCCGAACCATCCATCCCAGGGGATATGGTTCGGGTTTTTAGTTGCCCCCGGCTGCGCCTCTCTGCAAAACCTCTGTCTCCCCTGTGCCTTGCTTGCTCTGTGGTAGAGAAAACTGCGAATAAGGGATTTACCAGAGGGCACGGAGGATGCATAGAGATTAATTCAAACGCGGACGCTCTTTGGCTGGTTATTTTTGGCGACTAAACAAATCTGCTGTTAGTATTGCTGATTCTTAAAGCTGGAAACTATGTCTACTGAAACTCCACTCGATCTGAAAAAAACCATCAACCTGCCGAAGACGGGATTCTCGCAGAAGGCGAATCTGGCGCAGAGCGAGCCAGCGCGTCTCAACAAATGGTCCGCGGCGCGGCTCTACGATTTGATTCGCGAAACGCGTGCGGGCTCAGAGAAGTTCATAATGCACGATGGCCCTCCCTACGCGAATGCGGACATCCATCTGGGCACGGCAATGAACAAGATCATCAAAGACTTCGTCGTGAAATCGCGCAATATGCTTGGCTACGATGCTCCTTACGTGCCCGGTTACGACTGTCATGGATTGCCCATTGAGTTGTACGTCGACCGCAAGCTCGGCGCTAAGAAAGCAAACATGCCGGCCATAGCTATCCGGCGTGCCTGCCGCGAGCATGCTTCGCAGGCTTTGAAACGTCAGACGCGAGACTTCCAGCGGTTGGGCATTCTTGGGCAGTGGGAAAATCCTTATCTGACGATGTCGAATCATTATGAAGCCGAGACAGCGCGTCTTTTTGGACGCTTCGTTGAGCGCGGCTACGTTTACAAAGGTTCGCGCCCCGTCTATTGGTGCATAAAGGATCAGACTGCGCTCGCCGAGGCGGAGGTTGAGTATCACCAGCACACTAGTCCATCGGTTTATGTGAAGTTTCCTTTGCATAGCGATCCGGCTTTGATCGATCCGGCGCTCACAGGCAAGAAGGTCTTCGTTCTCATCTGGACAACGACGCCCTGGACGTTACCTGCCAATCTGGGAATCGCAGTTCATCCGGAATTCGAATACTCGGCGTTTGAAAACGGCGACGAAGTTTACATCGTCGCTTCCGAATTGCTGGGGGCCGTTGCTGAGAAGTGTGGCTTGGGTGACCGCAGCGCCGATGGCAACCCTGTCAAACCAAAAGTCCTTGCCCGTTTCGCCGGCGCTAAATTAGATCGACTGGAGTGTCGCCACCCGTGGATCGATCGAACGTCACTGTTGCTGGTCGGCGAACACGTGACATTGGGCGGCGAAGCAGATGCTGAAACTGAGCTGGACGTCAGCGAAGCGCGTGACAAGAAGACCACAAGCAAAGCGGGCACTGGCGCCGTTCATACCGCGCCGGGTCACGGTCACGACGACTTTGTCATCGGCAAGCGGTATGGTCTGGAAATATATTGCCCGGTCGATAACTCGGGTCATTTTACGCCGGACGTGGAACACTTCGCGGGCATGAGCGTTTTCGAGGCGAATTCCAGGATAGTGGAGTTCATGCGTGAGCGCGGCGTGCTGCTGTTTACGGAGAATTACGAACATCGCTATCCCCACTGCTGGCGCTGCAAAAATCCCGTGATCTTTCGCGCTACTCCGCAGTGGTTCATAGCGATGGATCATGCCGGCGGCGCTACTGTAGAGAAGGATGAAGACGGTCGCGACCGAGCCAACTTCATCGAGAACACTTCTGATAGTGCCAACTCGCCGGCAATCCCTTTGCGAGAAGCCGCACTGCGGGAGATAGAGCGCGTCCAGTGGCTGCCTGCCTGGGGCAGAGTGCGAATGCGCAACATGCTAAAGAGCCGTCCTGACTGGTGCGTTTCGCGACAGCGCGTTTGGGGGGTTTCAATTCCGGTTTTTTACTGCGCGAAATGTAACGAAGCAGTTGCCGACCCGGCGATCATTCGACACGTTGCCGATATCTTTGAAAAAGAATCGTCGGATGCCTGGTACACACGCGAAGCGCAGGAGCTATTACCCGAAGGCTACATCTGTAAGAAATGTGGTGCCGCGGAATGGACAAAAGAAACTGACATTCTGGACGTTTGGTTTGATAGCGGCGCATCTTCGATCGCGGTGTTGGAACACCGCGAAGAGTTGCGTTGGCCGGCGGACGTCTACCTCGAAGGAGGCGATCAATTTCGCGGGTGGTTTAATTCTTCCCTAATGGTCGGCATCGCGGCGCACGATCGCGCGCCCTACAAAACAGTGATCACCCACGGGTGGACTGTCGATGCGCAGGGCAAGGAGATGCACAAGTCGGGTGGCAACGCCGTGCCCCCGGATGAAGTAATCAAAGAATCGGGCGCCGACATACTGAGACTGTGGTGTGCGTCGTCGAACTACTTCGATGACATGCGCTCCTCTAAAGAAATCCTGCAGCGCGTCACCGATGGCTACCGCAAACTGCGCAACACTGCACGCTTCGCGCTCGGCAATCTGCACGAGTTTGATCCAGCCCGCGACAGCATTTCCCCGGACGAGATGGTGGAAATGGATCGCTGGGCCCTGGCCAAGCTTGATGAGGTGATTCGGACTGTTCGTGATGCTTACGAAGCTTACGAATTCCATACTGTGTATCACACGATTTACAACTTCAGTACAGTTACCTTGTCGGCGCGCTACTTCGACATTCTCAAGGATCGGCTCTATACCTTCGCGCCGCGCAATCCCGTACGACGTTCAGCGCAGACCGCGCTTTACCGAATCGCTGACGCTCTGGCACGAATGCTCGCGCCGCTGCTCGTGTTTACGGCCGACGAGATCTGGGAAAACCTGCCGGCGGAGAACACGCGGCCGGCTTTCGTTCACCTTGCGTTATTGCCGGAAGCAAGTGGCGGGAGCGAAACCGGCTTGCTTGAAAACTGGGAAAAGCTATTTGAGATTCGCGATGACGTTTTGCAATCCCTGGAGGAAGCGAGAGTCGGAAAGCAAATCGGCAGTTCACTCGAAGCGCGGCTGGAGATCTCAGCAGCTGCTGATAGTTACGACCTGCTGGCTCGTTATCGGGACGAGCTGCGGTATATCTTCATCGTTTCACGGGTGGATGTTGTCCGCTCTGACGAAGGCGTAAGCGGAGTCATCGTTAAAGTGCTACCCGCGGAAGGGAGGAAATGTGAGCGTTGTTGGAACTATTCACCGCATGTCGGCGAATCAACGCGTTACCCCGACGTTTGTGAGCGATGCGTGACGGCGCTTGAAGAGATTGAGCAGGAGGCCTTCTTAGCTCCGTAGGAGCCAAATGTTTATAGAACTCGAACCTGTTAAGATCTTTCTGCGCGAGCGAAACCGAACCGGTTTCGCTCGCCGCAGAAAAAGGTAATGAATGGGTCTTTAGTCTATAAACATCTCGCGCCTAACGGCGCTTTGGCTGCTGGACGCAGCCCAACTTCGAGTAGGCTATTTCGCGGAGGTCTGTGACGTTCCGCAGATCAGGCGGCAACGCTGTACTCCAACAGGCTCAGATAGACAAGATGAATGCCGGTGTAAAGGAAGGCGAACTTAACACTAATGCCTCCTCTCGTCTTGGTTGGCGGGCAGGTTATCTGCTCGCGAGCTTCGGCATCTACATGGTCGACCAGTCGAGTAAGGCCTGGGCCGTACGAGCGCTTAGGTTCGGTGATGATCGAACAATCATTCGCGGCTTCCTCGATTTCGTTTACACGGAAAACCGTGGCATTGCTTTCGGACAATTGCAGGAAACTGGGAGCTTCGGCCGCTGGTTCTTTGTGGTCCTTGCAATCGCAGCAGCGTTAGCTGTGCTTTATTACTTCTTCCGCAGCACCCGAAATGACGATCGCGTCCTTGGAGCTTGCGCCCTTTTGCTGGCGGGAATCGCAGGTAACCTGACTGATCGCGTGCGGTTGGGTTACGTGATTGATTTTATAGTCCTGCACGCCGGTTCCTGGCACTGGCCGACTTTCAACGTCGCGGACGCGAGCATTTCGGTCGGTGCGCTCCTGCTCGCCTTTGATCTGGTCTTCGAAGGAAAACGCAACAAGGCCGTTGTCAGTAGTTCCAGTCAGTTGTCGTAGCCACGTTGACGTTTTCAGTGGTCCGTCAGGAGTCGCTGGGGATTCGGTGCCGGATGGCCGGGGAACCGGTTTTCCCTGGTGAAAGTGAAATACAAACAACGGACAACGGACTACTGGCCAACGGCTACTAATAACGTCATGTACCCCGAACTTTTTCGCATTGGCAATTTCCCGATCAATACATATGGTGTATTCCTGGCGCTTGCCTTCCTCTGTGCAATTCTTATCACGGTAAAGCTCGCCGCGCGCGATGAACTACCGCGTGAAAAGATCTACGACCTGTGTCTGTGGATGCTGCTATCGTCGCTTGTCGGTTCGAAGATTCTCATGTTGTTTACCGAACCTGAGTATCGCGATCATCCGTGGCAATTGTTGTCGCTCGACTTTCTTCGCTCAGGTGGAGTTTTTTACGGCGGACTTATCGGTGCAATTCTAACTGGCTATTTCTTGATGCGCCGCTACAAACTTCCCTGGTGGAAGACGGCTGACGCCTGTGCGCCCGGAATCGCGATTGGAAATTTCTTTGGCAGGCAAGGCTGTTTCGCCGCCGGCTGCTGTTGGGGCAAACCGACAAGTGCGTGGTGGGGATTGCAGTTTACGGAACAGGGCAATTCTGTCACTGGCGTCCCGACTGTCGTCAACCAACTTAACGATCCGGCGCAGCGGGCTTACTGGTCTCAAAAGCTCGGCGGAGAGCTCGCTCCGCTTCATCTGCATCCGACGCAGCTTTACGAATCGTTCGCCATGCTTGCAGTCTTCTTCTTCTTGCTCTGGCTTCACAGACACCGGCGTTTTAAGGGCCAAGTGATTCTTTTTTATGCGTTGCTTTATTCAATTATTCGCTTCTTCATCGAGTTTCTGCGCAACGATCCACGCGGCGATCTGTTCGGCCTGACAACGCTAACCGGTCTCTCAACTTCGCAGATCATCAGTCTCGTTGTCGGAACAGCAGGGCTGGTGCTTTTGATTGTGCGCTGGCGAAAGCACAGTGGAGTCGCGAAGGCTAACGCGGCGATCGCTTCCGGTACAGTTCGCGCATAACACACAACCTCAATCCAGAGCGTGCCTCCCAATCCCGTAGGGACGAAATATTCATAGAAGTCGGCCAAAGAATTTAGCAAGCTCCGTAGGAGCGGAATGTGGCGCTCGTCGAGGAGCGTTCTCAAAACATTCCGCTCCTACGGAGATCCTCCTTTCAAAGGAACGGCGAGGCTATAAACATTGTGCTTCTACGGAGCGAAGAGCTATCGTCAATTCAAACCCTTGCTTTGCCTCATAAAGTACTTGACACCACTTCGGATTTTGCGTATTATCCGCGCATGGGCTCGATCCACTTGGTCATCCCACAAAAAGAAGAGCCGCCCGCACTCCACGAACGGGCGATGGACAATCTTAAATACATTCGGGAGACAATGGAGCGCGCCACTGCCTTTACCGCCATTTCAGGCTGGGGACAGGTTGCCATTGGCATTACCGCGTTGGCTACCACTTTCATATCCGCGCAGCAGAAATCATTCAAAGGCTGGCTTGCGGTCTGGGTTGCCGAGGCGGTGATTGCTTTGCTCATTGCCGGTTGGTCGATGGATCGGAAGGCTCGTGCGGCAAAGATGCCCTTACTGTCCGGCCCGGGACGCAAGGTCGCCTTTAGTTTATCGCCGCCTATTTTCGCCGGCGGAATCCTAACCGTAGTGCTTTATCGCGCGGGTTTGACCACTGCCATTCCCGGTCTTTGGTTGTTGCTTTATGGAACAGGCGTGGTTACCGGCGGAATGTTTTCCGTAAGTGCTGTTCCAATCATGGGTCTCTGTTTCATGGTACTCGGGGCCGCGGCGTTTTTGACGCCTGCTGGTTTTGCCAACTGGTTTATGGCAGCAGGATTTGGCGGCTTACATATTATTTTTGGAGTAATTATCGCCAGGAGGTATGGTGGCTAGACAATCGGTACTAAAGCATTCAACTCAGAAAAAGCGTGGTGCAGCTGCGGAATTACAAGACGTTCGCAGCAGCGGCAAGCCGAAACATCCGGCACCCGGTCTTGACCGTCTAATTCATGAACGCATGCGTCTTGGCATTGTCAGCGCGCTTGCCGCAAATGAATCTTTGACGTTCAACGATCTTAAGAATTTGATGAACACCACGGATGGAAACCTTAGCGTGCACGCGCGCAAACTGGAAGATAGTGGGTATATCGCGTGTACCAAATCGTTTGAGGGACGTTTGCCAAAAACGGAATACAAATTAACTGTCGCCGGTCGGCGAGCGCTTGAAAACTATCTGAGCCACATGGAGACGATCATTCACCAGATGCGCAACAGCTAATACGGACGTCTCTTTTTTTGCCCGCTGACCTTGTGTGGCAAAGCCCTTTGAGGCAATGGGCAGGGACGAGGGGGAGAAACCGAAATGTACACGAATGTAAATCTCGCAGCGCCGATAGGTGCGTTGGCGTTTCTCAGCACTGGCTTGCTGCTCTTTGTCGCCGGCCTCCTGCTTGTCAATTCCATTCTCAGGAAGAGATTTTGGCTTGCGAAATTTGCCGTGTTGACTATCGCGGCGATAGCGGTGCTTTATCTTGCGGTTCTGCTCGTCTTTTCCTTCACGAGCACAGAGAAGGTACTTGCTCGCGGCGAGGAAAAACACTTCTGTGAAATCGATTGCCATCTGGCCTACTCCATCGCCGACGTGCGCGAAACCAGGACGCTCGGTGACGGGCCCGATCAACTGACGTCGGCTGGAGTATTCTGTGAATCCGTTACACATTTTGTGATTGGCCATGAAAACAGTCCCCTCCATAAGAAGACTCGGTTCCGAATCTAGTTCAGAGAAGTTGCCTCCACGTAACAGGCGACCGGAATATCATCAATTCGCGCACCAAAACCAATGGAACATTATGACGTGATCATTATTGGCGCCGGACTGGCGGGCCTGCAATGCGCCCGCCTCCTCGGTAGAGAGGGTCTCCGTGTCCTCCTGGTAGATCGCAAAGATTCGCTCAACACCTCGATTCATACTACCGGTATTTTCGTTCGTCGTACTCTCGAAGACTTTGATATACCAGACGACTGTTTGGGTCCGGCAGTCAGACATGTGACTTTGTATTCGCCTTCACGGCGGCGAATGGAATTGGCTAGCCCTCTAGACGAATTCCGCGTGGGCAAGATGGGCAAGCTCTACACGCGATATCTCGACCACTGTTTTCTCGCAGGAGTAGCCTGGTTGCCGGGGACGCGTTATGCCGGACATCGCGACGCAAACGGTAAACTGATTGTACGGCTCGATAGCAACCGCGGCCCCAATTCTTGTCGCTACGTGGCAGCACGCTATCTTGTCGGCGCCGACGGCGCAAACTCGCGCGTCGCTTGCAACCTCCAACTCGATCGCAATCGCGAATGCATTGTCGGTGTTGAGGATGTGCTGACGGATGTTCCCGTCGACGGACCTCCCCGGCTGCATTGTTTTATTGATTCGACAATAGCGCCCGGTTATCTCGCCTGGATCGCCCACGATGGCGATGACACTCACATTGGAGTCGGCGGTTACGCTGCCATGTTTGACCCTATTCAGGCGTTAGAGAAGTTTAAGGCCAGCGTAAACAGCATCGTTGACTTGAGAAATGCAAAACAGTTGGAGCGGCGCGGTGGGCGCATTCCGGTTGGTGGCGTATTGCGCAATATTGCAAGCACACAGGGACTACTGGTCGGGGACGCAGCGGGCGCAGTATCGCCGCTCACGGCCGGCGGCCTCGATCCCTGTATGCGTCTATCAACACTCGCGGCGAAAGTAATCGCGAACTACCTGGAAATTGGAAACGCTGATGTTCTTACGGCGTACTCCGGCGAACAGTTCCGCTCGCGATTTGTTTCTCGTCTGTGGATGCGCCGTCTGGTCGCAAATATTCGCCAACCGATGCTACTGGAACTTTCATGTGCGGCATTGCGGCTGCCTATTCTTAACTCAGTTGCATGGAACGTGTTTTTCGGCCGCGGATCTTTTCCGGATGTGAAGGCTCCATTGTTGGGAAGTCCGCTGCCGATACCTATTGAATGACGGTCTCCATAAGAGGAACTCATGGCGGGTTCCGATGTGAAAGTAGCAATCAACTGTCAACACGATCGAATGCGTTACGCGTAGGAGGAAAAATTGCAACCTTTAATTCAAGCTTACCTTAATGAGAAGGATCCAAAGAGAAAAGAGCTACTAAGCAATAGTTATCAAGTGCTAACCGGCGAGGATATCGAAGTGAGGATAGCCCTCAATGATTAGCCGGGTCAGTTCATATGAACCTCGCCGTGGACGTCTCCAACCAAGCCATCTCTTCGTTACACAGGCAATGTCTCAGGCCGGGAAACCGCGGAACTTTCGTGAGTTGTTAACAAACGCTCCCGTTCAACGTCTTATTAGGTAGAGCCGACTTGCAGGAACCTGACGGTCGTTTTCGGCGTCTAACTAATCAATAAACTTTCTCCGTCAAACGGTCGTACAGGCTATGGCGTGGAGCTTTTCTGCGCGAAATAACAAATGAAAGCCTTCTTTTCCTTTTACTCTGACGCCCTGAAGATTGCGGTCCAGTCGATTTTTGCCCACAAGTTACGAGCTTTCTTGACTTTAATAGGCATCATTATCGGGGTGGCTTCGGTCGTAACAGTGGGCGCCTCTATTAGCGGCCTAAACACCTACGTCGTTGACAAAGTAGCCAAGGTTCTCGGCAGTAATCATTTCATGATGGCGCGCCTGGTTTCCAGTGGCCGCTTGTCGGACGAAGAATTCGAACGCATGAACCGGCGCAACAAAAGGATCAATTGGGACGACTATGAATGGGTGCGCGACCATTGCGGCTCATGCACCGAGATTGGCGCTGCGGTGCAGGGTCAGGCCGATCTGAAACAAGAAGGTGTTGAGTTTCCTGGTGCATTGGTCTTTGGCGTCACGGCAAACATGGTGGACATCGAAGACAAAACAATTGCCGAAGGCAGGTTTGTTTCAGCCGACGAAGTGCAGCGCTCCGCATTCGTCGTAGTGCTGGGTGGCGATATCAAGGACAAGTTTTTCCCAAACACCGACGCGATTGGCAAGCTGCTTAAGATTCGCGGGCTGCCCATGCGTGTCGTTGGCGTTGAGGCGAAACGCGGAGCCTTTTTCGGAGACTCGTTTGATCGGCACGTGTACATTCCAGTCACAACTCATTTACAAATCTTCGGACGCAATGGCCTGCAGGTTCACGGCAAAGGTCGCAATCGCGAAACGTTTCAGGCGACCATCGAAGACGCGCGCGTAGCAATGAGAAACAAACATCGCCTGAATGGAAACGAAGAAGACGACTTCGGCCTGGTTAATGTTGAAGAGCTCAACAATCAGATCGATCAATTCACCGGCAGCATAGCGGCGGTTGTTGTTCCCATTACGCTAATCACACTTATTGTTGGTGGCATCGTCGTGATGAATATCATGCTGGTCAGTGTTACCGAGAGGACGTTTGAAGTTGGACTGCGAAAGGCTGTAGGCGCAACCAGAAGGCAAATTCTACTGCAGTTTCTTATTGAGTCGGGAATTTTGTGCGCGCTGGGTGGAGTGCTTGGACTGCTGCTTTCGTGGGGAGTAACCGCATTGATTACCGCCCTGGCATCGATCACGATGACCATAACCATTGGTTACATCCTGTTGGCACTTATTGTTTCCACAGCGATAGGAATGATCGCCGGAATCTATCCTGCATTTAAGGCGGCGCGACTTGATCCGATTCTGGCGCTTACGCAGGCAACTTAGACAAACAGGGCGAGCCGACAAATGATTCAAGGTGGGAAGCTCATTGTTGGAAAGAGTGGTTTACTCCCGCTCGTTGAACGGGTCTCAAGTAGAGTGGGGGCAAGCCACCCTTCCTAACCTCGAGCTTCCGTATCTTAAAGATTTCTTTTTTTGGTCCCTGTGTCAAAGCGATAATGAAGCTCAAACTGCCAAGAAGTGTATTGCGCGAGACGCTCAGGATGGCGCTCGACAGCGTGCGGGCGCATAAGTTCAGAAGTTTTCTAACCGTTCTGGGCATCGTCATCGGCGTCATGACTGCGATCACCATCGCCTCCATACTCACGGGCTTACGGCAAAACATCGTCTCCATCATCGAAGAATACGGCACAAACAATATCTACGCTTTCCATCTTTCAACCGGTCCGCGCACGAGCGAAGATCGTTCAGAGCGAACCAGAAAACCATTAACAGTCGCTGACGCCGAAGCGATCCAATCGCAGAGCAGCGCGGTGGAAGAAGTAGGTCATGTCGCCCCAAACATCGGTTATAGCGGCGGACCTTTCGACGACAACGTTACCTATCAAGGCCACAATTACCGATGGGGAAACACACAAGGTGTGTCGCCAAACTATGCCGGCATCGTCAACATTGCGCTGAAAGAAGGACGTTTCATAACCGACAACGACGATCAGCAGCGCGCAAATGTGATGGTCATTGGCGTCAACGCCGCTGATGCGCTCTTTCCTGGTCAGAACCAGATCGCCGGCACACAAGTGCGCATGGGCGGTTACAACTTCGAAGTTATCGGTGTCCTTGAAAAGAGGAAGGCAGGCTTCTTTGGTGAAAACGAAGAAGACAACGCCGTCTTCATACCCTTTCGTACCGCGCAAAAGATCGCGCCCGCAAAAGGTTATTTACTGATGGTTATTAAGGCCCGCTCGGGACAGACGACTGAAGCGCTGCAACAATCGGAAGAGATCCTGCGCCGTCGCCGAAGTGTAAAGTTTGGCGATCCCAATAACTTTGATATCAAAACCGCCGATAAGTTTATCGAACAGTTTGACAGCATTACTGCCATGATCGGATTGATTGCCATCGCCATCTCCAGCCTGGGTCTACTTGTCGGCGGCATCGGTGTGATGAATATTATGTTGGTGAGCGTGACGGAACGAACGAAGGAGATTGGGGTACGGAAAGCTCTTGGCGCGCGGCGCAAAGATATTGTGCGGCAGTTTCTGTTTGAAGCAATGACGCTGACTTTTCTGGGCGGCATTCTGGGCGTCGTGCTCGCCGTTGGTATCAGTAAGATAATCATGCTGCTTGTTCCTGCTTTGCCGGCTTCAATTCCCACCTGGGCGGTCATTTCCGGTCTCACCGTATCTGTTGGCGTTGGACTATTGTTTGGTGTTTGGCCCGCTCGCAAAGCTTCTCGTCTCGACCCAATCGAGTGCCTGCGCTACGAATAAAGCACTCATCGCTTCCGACCTCGTCTATAATCCGACCTCGAAGAATTTTTTGGAGGCGGCTGTTGTGCCGCTTCTCAACGGTTAGGGCAAGTAGTCAGGGAATCATTGATGTCAACCACCACGATCAGCCAACGTGACTTAGTCAAAGAATATCTGACTTACATTCAGGTCGAGAAGGGACTCGCGCGTCACACGCTCGAGAGCTACCGAAGAGATTTGACGCGATTGGACCGTTGGGCGAGCAAGAATGGCAAGCCGGTTGCCGAACTAATCCGACCCGATTTACGCAAATGGATCGCGCAGCTTTCGCGCGAAGGTCTGGCGCCTTCATCCGTAGCGCGGGCCGTAAGTGCCGCGCGTGGATTCTTTCGCTTCCTGATGCTCGATGGTCATATCAGGAATCATCCGGCTGAAGATCTTGACACGCCGCAAAAGTTTTCTTACCTGCCAAAGTTTCTCACCGAGGATGAGATTGATCGCTTGTTTGCAACACCTGACGTTTCAACGGAAGAAGGAATACGAGACCGCGCCATGCTCGAGTTGATGTACGCGGCGGGCCTGCGGGTTTCAGAGTTGGTTGCTTTGAAACAGACGGAGTTGGATATTCATAGTGGCGTGGTGAACTGCCATGGCAAAGGCAGTAAAGAGCGGCGCGTGCCTGTCGGCAAGAGTGCGATTCACTGGTTGCAGCAATACGCATTAATCAAGGCGCAATATGGGAAATCGCCTTATCCGCATCTTTTCCTGAGCCGCGGCAAACCGCTGTCGCGGCAATTGGCGTGGACAATGATAAAAACTTACGCCGCGAAGATAGGTCTCGAGAATGTTTCACCGCATACTTTGCGCCATAGCTTTGCTACTCACCTGCTGCAACACGGCGCCGACTCGCGCTCGGTCCAGGCCCTGCTAGGTCACAGCGACATTTCTACAACTCAAATCTACACGCACATGACTGACCGTCACCTGCGCGCGGCTTACGATAATCATCATCCTCGGGCACGAGCTGCCAACACGGTCAAGCCGAAGACTGCTTAGTATTTTGGATAACCAAAGACGCATCTGATGTTTCTCTGCCGCAAGCCTTCGGAAGAATTTGTCAGACAGTTTATCGCTTCTCAACAGGATCTTGCCTTTTCCTATTCGGAAGTAGGAGCTACGCAGGGCCAACCTCCAGCCGGTTATACCGTCGACCATAACCGCATAAAGCTTGGCCAGGGGCAGGAGACTTACCAGCGTGCCATGTCGGCTCTGCGAAGTTGGCGGCAGTTTGATTTGGGTTGGGTGACGATTGTCCCACCGCGACAGCCTTTGAAGGTCGGGACAACTGTTGCTGTGCGAGCCAAAACTTTCGGCTTGTGGTCTTTGAATGCCGCCCGAGTTGTCTACGTGATTGATGAGAACGATTCTGAAAAAGCGAGATTCGGCTTTGCTTATGGAACCCTGGCCGATCATGTTGAGCGTGGTGAGGAGAGATTTACGGTTGAATGGCGCAAGGATGACGATGATTCCGTCTGGTATGACATCTACGCCTTCTCACGTCCCAAATATCTGCTTGTGAGAATCGGCTTTCCGGTAGCCCGGATGTTGCAGAAACGATTCGTCAGAGAATCGTTGGCCGTGATGAGAGCAGCGGTCGGCTGATTGGCCGGAAGAACGTCGATCACACGAATCTGAAAAATGTTCCCAGCCGCCCTTATTAATTTCTTATCTGATCCGCGTTCATCTGCGCAAATCCGCGGCTGCCTCCTCTTGCCAGCGCAACATGCCAAGGGGCACATAGGTGCTGGCCGGATCGTAGAAGCGCCATTGATCGCCGACCCTAACCGCGGTGTCGTAGGCTTGAATAAAGTAGTCGTCGGGAAAGCCCTTGTCGAAAAACGTATCGCTTCGATCTGACAGCCGAAGACAAAGCAGTGGTGCAAGCCACTTTGGAGTAAACCAAAGCTCTGCTAGATCTCTTGTATAGGGTGACGATTAGGAGATAGAGAGAGCGAAGTTACTCACGAGGGCCCGGGCAGCCAGAACGGCAGGCCCCTATGCTATAATCTGCTCGATTTGTTGAACATTTTCCACCATTACGACCGCACGCCAGCCAACTCAGGAGGACAGAAATCGTGGCCACCGAACTGAAACGAGCAACGACAACGCTTGACCGGATTGAAGAGCTGCTGGGCAACAATGCCCGGACGCTGCTCGATCATAAGTCGGAAGCGATCTCGAAAGA
>DASWDX010000178.1:0-29203 GCA_036395055.1 Pyrinomonadaceae bacterium
ACATCAACTCGAAAAGCAGCATATCCAAAGAGTTTTGCAGGAAGAGCGTGGACGAGTTGAAAAGGCCGCAAAGCGATTAGGCATCCCTCGTAGTTCTCTCTATCAGAAAATCAAGAAGCACCAAATTCCCGTGACCAAGCCTAGCTATTGACTTCGTCGAACCCTACCAGCGCATTCCGATCAAGATAAGAACTCCATTCCATCAGATCTATCCGTCCAAAGTCTGGAATACGAATCTGAATACGGGACGGCCTCTTCGTTGATCCGATGTTCAACCAAAAAAAAGACTCAAAGTACAAGCATTATTTCAGTTCTGAAATTCTAAGCACTTTGGTTCTGTAATTGCTTGACAGCGGGCACGTGCCAATTTACGGATAGCTCTCTCGGTTCAACAGAATCCAGAGAACTATGAACTGGGAACAGTAGCGCTGCGCTTGCCCCCGCATCGCGCTACACACCCAATTTGCCCAGAAACAGATCTGTGAATTCATGAAATTTGAGAGGCGCCCACCGCAAAGAGTTTCAGAAGGGTCCTCACAAAAAGATAAAGGAGTCAAAGATGCACAAACTTAGAAACCTAACACGCTGGACACTGGTGCTCGCGATTATGGGAATCGTGGGCCTCGCGTTTAGTGCAACAGCAAAAGCCGACATCGTCGTCGTTACAGGGGTCAACAACCAAGGCACCGATAATGTTCTGCTCAACCCCGCAACGGATGTGACTACCGTAACGGGCACAGTCGGCCAGAACAATTTATTGGTCAACTTTACTTCTACAAGCGGTAGCGGATTGCTTAATGCTAATCCATCCGGCCAGGCAACGGTCAGCGGAGGAACCGGTAATGTCGCCTTAACCCAACTGACCTTCGGTTTGGCTAACAATGACACCTTTACCCGTGCAGTATTCAACATAAATGCTGAAACTAGTGGGTCCGTCTTGATCCACGTCGAGGGTGTCAACATTACTGGCGGTTTCTTTGAGGATGATTTCACGGTGGACGCCAATGGCCAGAACTTCTTCACTGTGACAGCTATCAATGGGCAGCTAATTACGTCGATCAGTTTAACCGCCATAAACGGTGCGACCTTTGAGGACGTGAGACAAGTTCGACTTGGTGGAAGCGAGATTGTCGAGGCCATTCCTGAACCAGCCACCATGCTGTTGTTTGGTACGGGTCTTGTGGGAGTCGCCGGTGCAGCACGGCGGCGCTTTAGGAAGTAGACAGATACGCGCCTCGACATGAGTTAGGCGGAAACTGCGGCGAATGCGACCCTACCGTTGGCGTGACGGTGGGGCGAGGGCCGCAGTTCGGCGAGACGGTACGATAGCCGGAAGGGCGCGGTTGGAATCCCAAGTTCTTCGCCACTTGTCGATCATCATTAAGCCGCCACCAGGATCAATTCAGGTTCGGGAGAGTTGATACATGTACGGAGAAAAGCTGATTCTTCCTTTGGGTGCGGATGGAAAGATTTATGCCATCCAGGATGAAAAGGGAAACATAATAGGAACTGGCACTCGTGAGGTGTGCGAAATCCTTTTGTACATCATATGCAAACCTGCATCAGCCCGTATTTCCGGAAGAATGAACACCCCTATTGAACGCAGGTCCAATGTGAGGGCTGCTATATCGATATGACCCGGACTATCTAATTTGGAGTATCGCAGGGTCAGTAAAACTTTGAAGATTGAACCAAACGCCGACGAGCAAAAGGGGGGTTTGAAAGGTTTGGCAGGACTAGAGAATCCCCGAAAGTTGGATGAGTTAATCTCTTCAGGGCGTCGCTCGCTTGAACTTTCGCGAACAAGGCTCTCTCTATTGGTAGTCTTTGCTTCTCCGGGTGAAGCCCAGTCTCCTTCCAAACCATAGATTCTTCCTCGCCTCTTACGACTAGTACTTTTTCGTTGTCTCTAAGGTTGTTGCCCTGTTTCGCGCGCGTCTTGAATTCGCAGCGAGGCATAAAGTTAGGATCCAGCGACATTGTTAGAACAACTCGTGCCGCCAATCAGGAGCCGAGTTGAAAATGGGCAGAACGGATTTTTTCGGCCGCGCCTAATTGTTATTTTAAGGTTCAGCGGGTTGCAACGCAGTGCGCTCGACTACGCACCCATCGGCTCCGGTATCCCGTGAAGCAAAGCAGATTCAAAAAGGTTTCAGGTAGGCTGAGACGAATATGGATGGGTCGTGACCAGATTCCCAAAGGGGACGAGCAGTTGCTCCGTCTTTTAGTCGTCGATGGCGAAGAATCAATTTGTTTTTCCATGGACGAATACTTCACCATGCACGGCTACCATGTTGACACTGCGCAGGAGCTGGGAGAGGCGGAACGACTGGTTGAAGCGACGGTTTATGATGCCGTGATTCAAGACCTGAGATTGGGCCCGGCGCTAAAACCAGATGGTCTCGAGATGATAAAGTTCATCCGACGCCGGACCAGCCTCACGCGCATCGTTGTCCTAACCGCCTATGGTTCCCCCGAGATGGAAAAAGAGGCGATGCAGTATGGCGCCGACGCATTCCTGAGGAAACCCAAGCCTCTCTCGCACGTCGCTCAGGTTATTCAAGGATTAATCGAGTCACCTCCTAAGCAGGCGGCCCACAGCGCCTGATGCTGCAATCAGGTAACGGCCTACCAAGCGATCCCGACCAGTTGGTTCGGCAATTCCGTGATTCTGTTCTTGCTCGCCTCAAACATCGGTAACTTCCTCGGTTTAATCGAAGCCTGACACTCGTGGACCGGTTTCTCTGAGAGACATGTCGATTGGTTAATGCAGAACCTGCACGAAACTGTTCGGGAAAAGATAAAGTACAAAACGCAATCTGGGTTCCTGTGCACTACTTGAGCCGGTTACGATTACCGTTCGAGTGACCGAGGACGTCGTGCAGTCAACAACATTGAATCTAACAAACTGCTGCACTGTCCGATTGTTACCTCCGTTTGACGGCCTATTACCCATTGTGAGAGTTTGTTAAATTGTTTATCTTGAGCGGTGCCGTCTGAAATAAGTTACCTACCGATGGATTCGAAGAAGAGAAAGCAAGCTGGTGTCCTCGTTCGCGGGTTGTTCGCTATTCTAATGGACCATCCGGAAGGGGTTGCGGTGGATGCTGCAGTAGAGCGTTTATCGTATGCGGCAAACGGAGAGCGAACACAACTCTACGAGCAACTCATGCGCGAGTGCGTTGCTCCTATCAAAGCTGGCTGGTTATCAGGCAACAGTTGCCATTTCACTCTTTCTGAAGCAGGAAGAGTCGCGTTTGAAAATTATCCAGATCCTGAAGAGTTCATTGGGCAAGCAGGAAGACTTTCGCTCAAAGGTTGGATGTCCGTTCATTTCCCACATCCATACTTTTTCCTCGGGAAGTTGCGTGATCGATTCGCTTCTGAATACCGCGTCGTAAAACGCATCGGTATAAAAAACCTGATGGAGAAAGCAATCGGAACCGCCGCAGAATGGCAGGAAGTACTGCCGGTCCAATCCCCTCGCAGAATCAAAATTCCTGGTTTTAACTTACGAGACTTAGATTCGTTTTTGAGCGAATTGAGAGCCGCGAGCCTTCCATATGGGGCCGGCGGCCATGCTGTCTATCTGCCTCCTCAGACTCTGCAAGATACTGCCTTTCGAACGCTTGTTAAATGTTATCCGCCGAATTCGGGATTAAAGATAGTCAAACATCCAGGTGGTATTTCTGAAAGCGTTTACGTTTCCACTCGTGAAGGAGAGAGCTTATTTCACTTAAGAATGATACATAACCTGCGCCATCTCACGTTGGTGGCCAACTTGCTGCATTCTAATGGAGTTGGGCCAAAGCTTTATGATCTCGTTGAACTGGAATGTGAGCAAAACTTGTGGACGGCGTTTGTAGTAGAGCATGTCGGGAGAGCCGTGACCTCAATGTCTGAATGCAACGAAGGAATAAGAAAGATACGGGATCTAGAGGAGAAAGGAGTCGTAAAGGTAATCCTGCCTGCCGGGTTCGAAGATCCCGAGTTCCAGTGTCCGGACTGCAGTGGAAATGCGTTTACGACGATTGATGGAGAATTCAGATACGTCGATTTTCAAAACTTCGCCCTGATTAAGTATGGAGAGCTATTAAAAAATATCGCTGTGGAAGCCGTGGAGGTCTCACATTTCGGTGACAAAAGTTTATTTCGCGGCGGATGTTATCTTTATCAGTCGGTGCCCGGCGTCAATCTTCCTGGTAAACGAAGCGTCGAGGACAGGATGAAGGTGCTGACAAGGCTAATGGAAACGATCGGTGTAACGGTTCGAGATCGGCTGGTGCTGGATGTCGGCTGCAACATCGGGATGATGATGGCCCAATACCTACACCTCGGTGCTCTGTGGTGCCAGGGATGGGATCGTCCATCTGTCGTGCCGCATACCGAAAAATTACTGCAGGCACTCGGTTGTACCAGATTTTCTACAACGGGTGCTGATGTCACGAAGTCTCGAATGATTGAGAACGATCTAGAGCCTTTTTTGGAGCCCTATCTTGATGGTTGCGCGATTTCTTATCTTGCCGTTCGCGGCCATATAGGGTGGTTGGAATCGCTAGCGCATCTGCCTTGGGCTTTTCTGATTTACGAAGGACATGAAGGAGAAACGACCGAACAGTTTGCGGAATATATCAATGAGTTAAATGAAATGATCCCGATTCGTGTTGCCGCCCACGACGAGTACTCTGACGGTGACAGTGAGCCCCGCACCGTTGCCATTCTTGTAAAGATTTAGCGTTACTCCCCCTTAGATATGTCCAAAATCCTGCCTGGTGATCCTATTAACGAATACTTTGCTACAGAGCATATAACCACAGCGATCGGAGGCCGAACTGCGAGAGGCGGAGCGATCACAATCGTTTCTCATGGCCTTAAGTTCATGCTGAGTATTGTTGCTACCGCGGTTCTCGCGCGCCTGCTCACACCTCAGGACTACGGACTCATAGGAATGGTCGCGGTAATAACCAGTTTTGTTTCAATGTTCAAGGATCTCGGTCTCTCACTCGCTACGGTGCAAAGACCCGAGATCAATTATGACCAGATAAGCACATTGTTTTGGGTGAATGTGACTCTCAGTGCTGGAATCACCGGGTTGATGATGCTGCTTGCTCCCGGCGTCGCTCGTTTTTATGGAGAGCCGCGATTGACGCTAATAACTGTTTTTACGTCGGTAGGATTCCTGTTCGGGGGTTTAGCCGTTCAACACGAAGCTCTACTAAAGCGTCAGATGCGATTCTATGCACTAAGTGCTGTTGCCTTTTTATCGATGATGATTGGATATGCCGTAGGAATACTCGCTGCATGGTATGGGGCTCGATATTGGGCGTTGGTTGCCAGTCAACTCGCGCTGCTTGCTTCGAATGCAATGGGTGTTTGGATCGTTTGTCGCTGGCGACCGGGAAGACCCCGACCTAACGCCGGAGTAAGGTCAATGCTTTCTTTTGGGGGTAACATTACAGGCTATGCACTTATCAATTACTTCTCAAAAAATTCTGACAACCTGTTGATCGGAAAATTGTTTGGACCTCAGCCGCTGGGACTTTATGGAAAATCAGCTCAGCTTCTCAGCTTACCAACGGATCAAATAAATGAACCATTATCAACGGTGGCAATTCCTGCTTTGAGCAGATTGGCTGATTCACCAAATCGGTATCGACAAGCGTATTTCCGCATTATGGAAAAAGTAATAATGCTTACAATGCCCGCCGTTGTCCTGATGATTGCAACTTCTGATTGGCTGGTGCAGATTGTGCTGGGACCGCAATGGCACGAGGCGTCCAGAATCTTCGTCTTCATGGGTATTGCCGGATTGTTTCAGCCCGTGGCGAGTACGGGAGGATGGCTCCTTGTAACGCAGGGTCGCGGCAGAGACATGCTTCGCTGGTCTATTATCAATGCACCAATCTCAATTTTATCGATAATTTTGGGTCTACACTGGGGCGTTGTGGGCGTTGCGGCAGGATTTTCATTCGGAAGAATTCTGATCGCAAATCCATTACTATTCTGGTTCGTTGGGCGTTCAGGTCCTGTACGGACTGGCGATTTTTACCGGCTCCTGGGACCCTTCACTCTGGCCGCAGCGTCTTCACTCATTGCGTGCATTATTTTTCGAAGTTCATTTGCAATTTCAAACCCTATTGTCGGTATTGGAATTTGCGGAGTGATTGTAGCAGTAACAACGGTGGCCATTCTCGCTCTAATACCGGGAGGCAGGCGGGCGCTTCTAGATGTTAAATATTCGATATCACTTTTGCGTCGGGGAGATCCAAAGGTCGCGGCCGCCTTAACCGAGTGATTGGGCCGCGTACCAGCTCTACCAACAGCCACGATCTGCCGCGACATATCCGTCCTCGACTGACCAGCATGAGAACTGCAATCAAAAAACTTGCTACGGGCTCAAAAAACCTGATTATCCTGCACAGGATTTACGACAACTGGCGAAGAAGGAGAGTATTTAAAGCCGGCAATACGGTTTCATCTTATGGTTCGACTCATGTGTCGTGGACGGTTGATGAGAGCGTTAGGTACATCCAGAAGGTCTACGACGATTATCTCGAATACTCGGGTCTCACTTCCGAACTGTTTCGAGGCAAGAATATCCTCGAAGTTGGACCCGGCGATAATTTCGGCGTAGCACTCAAGTTTTTGGCGACTGACGCAGCGCGAGTTGTCTGCCTTGATAAGTTTTATTCGGAGCGAAAATCAGATCAGGAGATTCGAATTTATCGGGCGCTCAGGGAAACTCTTCCGCCCGAAGAACGCTGCGCCTTTGATGATTGCATCAAGTTGGACGGCGGCGTTGAACTCAACCCGAATAGAATCGATTACATTTATGGTTACGGTATCGAAGATGCAGACGAGGTTCTTCAGCCAAACTCATTTGACTTTATTATTTCACGAGCGGTCATGCATAACGTCTACTACATGGACCGTGGCTTTGATGCTATGCATCGCTTATTGATACCTGGTGGTTACATGTTTCATAAGATTGATCTTAGCGATGAGAATATGTTCAGTAGTCGCGGAATGCATCCGCTGACTTTTCTTACCATTTCCGAAGGCGTTTATCGGCTTATGGCTGCCGATTCAGGAAAGCCGAACCGCAAACTTATCAATTACTATCGACAAAAAATGCTTGAGTACTCTTTTGATGGGAAGATATTTGTAACTTCAATTCTCGGGCAGGGGCCCTTGATACCACACAAGGAATTTATCTCGCGCGGCGTCGATTATTCCGATATACCGATTGCGCTAATTGGAAAGATCCGGCCTAAACTGGCCGATACTTTTCGGACCCTACCCGATTCCGACCTCGTCCCCACGGGAATCTTTCTGGTTGCTCAAAAACCACGAAGCGAGCACCCGTAAATCGTTACAGGCAAAAGCAGGTCAAAATTCAAGTCGTCTGAGTTCTGCTGTATCTTGGCAAAATGCTGCGCGTAGACGTCAAGAAAGACGGCATGGCACGGGTTTAGGCTCGCTGGATTACGCATTCCGGAACAATAAGCCTTTTCGCCGTCTGAACTAATGTGGGATTGCGAGTCGCAGATCTCTTCCGGTTGCGGTTTTCAGTTTCTAAGGCTTTAATGAGTAGTTGTAGTAGCGCAGGCGGGTTGCAGGTTTGAATGCTTCCGGCAAATGAGCTCTACGAAGGGTGAATTAAGCAACCGTCAGCTTCGTCAGGGGAGATTGTTATTACCACTAAGGTCATTTTCTGGATAAGTGCGGTGGCTGTTGCATATACCTATGCCGGCTATCCGATCTTACTGTTTATCCTAACAACATTCAGGACGAGACTCGTGAAGAAGCGTCGGGAATTTACGCCCACACTTACCGTCATTATTGCCGCTTACAACGAGGAGCGCGACCTTGCTGCGAAACTCGAGAACACTCTGGCCCTCGATTATCCGAAGGCGAAGATTGAAATCATCGTCACTTCAGATTGTTCCACGGATCGAACGGACGAGATAGTTCGCAGCTTTGCACCCCGGGGCGTGCGTCTTCATCGACAGCCACAAAGGTTGGGAAAAACGGCAGCCCAAAACGCGGCTGTCGAAAAGGCGGCTGGGGAAATAATTGTTTTTTCCGATGCCACCACTCATTACCGTCCCGACGTATTGCGTTTGATGGTGCCCTATTTTGCGGATGCGAGTGTTGGCTGCGTGACAGGACGCGTGATTTATACTCATTCACCTGATTCGAGCGTTAGTCACGGAACTCGTTCCTATTGGAGCTACGAGTTTTTGTTGAAGGAACGGGAAAGCGCCATAGGATCGCTAATCGGCGTTTGCGGCTGCATGTACACCGTTCGTAAATCCGCGTATGTTCCTCTTTATCACGAAGCGTGCAGTGATTTTTTGATCGCAACGACCATGGTGAAACAGGGTCTAAGAGCCGTTTACGAACCTGATGCCGTTTGCCTCGAAAAGCCGAATGCCAGACCGAACAAAGAGCTGGCAGTCAGGGTACGTATCATTACGCAAACTTTCGCGGACCTTTGGCGGAATCGGGAAGTTCTAAATCCATTCACTAAAGGTTTTTATGCGGTGCAGCTGCTCTCACACAAAGTAATGCGCTATCTTGTACCGGTATTTCTCATCGGGTTACTTTTGACGACGGGAGCCCATGCGCTTGAAAGTGTTTTCTTCGGCACGCTCTTCATTGCTCAAATCTGCTTTTATTCAGCGGCCATAGTCGCAGCTTTAATGGTGAGGCTCGGTGTTAACTCACGCTGGTTCGCTTTACCACAATATTTCGTGATTACAAACGTAGCCTGTCTCATTGCGATGTTCAAATTTTTTCGAGGCGAACGCTACACGAAATGGGAGCCTCTTAGGGAAACATCGGTGTCGCCTGACCACGTGGAAAGAGCGGGTAGGATTGCTACGCAAGCAAGAACGCAGCCCTAGGTTAGCTATGAAGAATGCTATCTCCATCGATCTGGAAGATTGGTTCTGTGTCCATAACTTGATTGGCATAATTAAGCCGTCGGATTGGGATAGCTGTGAACTAAGAGTGCGGGCAAGTACAGAGCGCATTTTGAGGATATTAGAAGAAAAGCATACTCGGGCGACTTTTTTTGTTCTCGGTTGGATTGCAAAGCGGCTCCCCGATCTGATTCTGGAATTGGAAGCGCGGGGGCACGAGATTGCAGTTCATGGCTACAATCACCTGTTGCTGACTGAAATCTCGCCGCAGGAATTTGAAGATGATCTCATGAAAGCATTGGAAGCTATCGAAAGCTGCGGGGTGAAAACTCGTCCGATAGGGTTTCGCGCACCTTCGTTCACCGTAGTAGAAAAAACGAAAGGGTGGGCGTTACCAATCCTGGAGAAACTTCAGTTTAAATACGATTCATCCGTGTTTCCGATCGGTTTTCATCCCGATTACGGTGTCGCTGATTCACCGCTGAATCCCTATAAGATTACTAACGATTTATACGAGTTCCCGATGAGCTGCTTGGAGTTGTTCGGTAAGCGATTTCCGTTTGGCGGTGGCGGGTATTTTCGTCTTTTTCCCTATGCCTACACTAAGTACTGCATGAGAAAGGTGAATGAAACGGGAAGACCGACCGTCTTCTACCTGCACCCTTGGGAGTTAGATCCGGATCAGCCGCGAATAAAGAAATTACCCCTTTCTAAAAGAATTCGACATTATCGGAACTTAGATCAAACTGAAAAACGCTTCGTGAAGTTATTGAACGATTTCGAATTCACGACAATCAGAGAGGTACTGTGCCTGTGAACGAGCAGATATTAGCGCAGAGGAAGTATTGGAATAACGAGGCTGATTCGTTTAAGCGAATCTATACACACAAGAAATCGAAACTGTCGAATGTGCTCGACAGAATTTTTCGAAAGGATATGTTTGAACGATTTGCCTTTACGATGCGAAACTGCGAGCCAATTAAGAGCCGGGTCTTCCTCGACGTAGGCTGCGGAAACGGACTTTATAGTCTTGAACTCGCGCGGAAGGGTGCTCGAAAGGTCAGGGGCATTGATATTTCCGAGGTCATGATTGGGTTATGCCAGGAATCGAGCGATAGAGGAAACCTCAGCGATCGATGTAAGTTTGAGCATACCGATCTCCTCGCCTATAACCCTGACAATACATTCGATGTCAGTTTTGGCATAGGACTGTTCGACTACATAAAGGACTCATTGCCGGTGCTGAGAAAGATGAGAGAACTGTCCACAGACAAGGTGATTCTCGCGTTTCCGAGATTTTGGACTTGGCGCGCCCCGATACGCAAAGTAAGACTCAAGGCGCGAGGCTGTGACGTATTTTTTTACAGGAAATCGACCATAACAAAACTGCTGCGTGAGGCGGGCTTTCGGCGCCACGAAGTTCATAAAGTAGGAAAACTTCATTGCGTGGTTGCTTATCCTTAACTTATCTTTTCGTAAGAATTCTTTTGCATGCGTTATAATCCCGAAGCTCTCGATTATGAAGGCGTCTTTCCCCCCAGACGTTCCTATCCTCGCGAAGGTGAACCCGTAGAACAGAGGACCCTTTTCAATCAACCAGAGGTTGAGATTGCTTCGAACCGCGCTCCAGGTTCCTTGAGCGATGAAGCAGAAGCCCGACCGAGTTTTGTTTCATTGGAAGCTGGGAAGTGGCAGGCAAGAAAAGGGCATAGCTTGACCTTTGCCTGCCTTTTTGTTTTTAGCATGGTGCTTTACTTCCGACCTTATGAGCTAATTCCCGCGCTCTCATCGTTCAAGACCATGGCGTTCTATATCGGTATCGTGACGTTGTTGGTCTATGGGGTCAGCCAGGTGGCGCTTGAAGGTAATCTAACGGCGCGTCCAAGAGAAGTGAACATGGTGCTGCTGGTTGGCTTGGGCGCCGTTCTATCGATTCCGTTTGCTATTGATCCTACAGAGGCTTGGGGGGCATTCACTGATCTATTAATCAAAACGATACTGATATTCATTGTCTTCGTTAACGCTGTGCGCACTGAGCTGCGACTGAAACTTTTATTTTGGCTGGTCCTCGCAGTCAGCATTTACCTCAGCGTTAATGTCATTAGTGATTACCATGCCGGAGTTTTCAAGATCGGCATGGAGGAGACCAATACTCAACGCGTCGCGGGCGCCATAAAAGGTTTATTCGATAATTCAAATGATCTCGCACTCCATCTCGTGACAGTCATACCGATTGCTTTTGTATTGGCGCTGGAGAAGAGAGGCCTTATCAGGAAGGTGGTTTATCTTGGAATCACCCTATTGATGATTTCGGCGGTAATCATCACATTCTCGCGCGGCGGATTTCTTGGCTTGATAGCGATGGCGCTCGTGTTGGTACGTAAACTGGGTCGCCGCAACCGGACTGCTGCGCTTGCGACGCTAGTGTTTGGAGTTATTTTTTTCCTGGCTGTTGCGCCGGCGACCTATTCCGGACGCCTCGCGACGATCTTTGACTCCGCCGCTGATATAACAGGTTCTGCAAGTCAACGAACTCAAGTGCTAAAGCGATCGATACTGGTGGCGCTTCGATACCCGCTCTTCGGTGTAGGGATAGGGAATTTTCATCATAAGTCTTTCCAGGAATTAGGAACGCATAACGCTTACACGCAAGTCGCCGCAGAAACCGGAATCGCGGCAATGATCGCTTACATAATTTTTCTGGTGCATCCCCTTAGAAGACTCCGGTTGATAGAGCGCGAATTGTTTGAGCGAAATGAAAATTCGCGCTTCTATTACCTCGCTATTGGCTTACAGGCAAGTTTGGTGGGTTACATGGTGGCAAGTTTCTTCGCGGCGGTGGCTTATCAGTGGTACATCTATTATCTCGTTGGTTATGCCATCGCACTGCGCCGTATTTACTACCTGGAAGAATCCCAAAAAATTGCCCCAGCAATAGCTGTGAGACCAACATCGGCGTAATTTATTCGGCGATAGCTACGGTGTTTATGAAGATCGTAACGCCCAGGCCAATCGATACTCTATCTCGCGATCGCGAAACACGCCCGATCAAGATCATCCGTCCTCCTTCCTTCTCTCCGCTCAACCTGCTGCGTGAGTTGAGAGGACTTTGGCAATATCGAGATCTTTTTTACACGCTTAGCGTTCATCGCATTAAAGTGCGCTACAAGCAATCTGTGTTGGGACTGACATGGGCGATTCTTCAACCACTTTCGCTGATGCTGATTTACACCGTGATCTTTTCAGTAATTGCGAAGATCCCGAGTGAGAATGTTCCTTATGCGGTCTTTGCTTATGCCGCGTTGTTGCCATGGACATTTTTTTCGAGCGCCCTGACGAGCGCTACTTCTGGACTCGTTAGTCATAGCCAGTTGGTAACAAAGGTCTATTTTGCAAGAGAGATCCTACCTCTAACATATGTCAGTGCAGCGTTGTTTGATTTTGCGGTTGCATCCTCATTCTTGATTGCGCTTTTTATCTATTTCGGAGTGAGCCTGACGATTTACGCTCTGTATGCGATTCCCATACTTCTTCTATTGACGTTACTGGCAATAGCCTGCTCATTATTTCTCTCTGCGATGCAGGTGCGGTTTCGCGATATAGGAGTGGCAATGCCGCTTCTGTTGCAAGTGTGGATGTTTTCAACTCCGGTGGTTTATCCGCTAAGCGCGGTCCCGCAGCATCTGAAAGGGCTTTACAGTCTTAATCCGACGGTGGGTGTAATTGAGAACTTCAGGCGCGTGGTATTGCAAGGGGTCGCACCAGATTTTTACTCGCTGGCAATCTCCGCGGTGATAGCGATTGTCCTGCTTCCTCTAGCGTATCTGTATTTCAAGCGGGTCGAGGCTACGATGGCTGACGTAATCTGACAGTACATTAACACTGTATGATTGACCTAAAGTTGAAGGAGATTTCTAAGAAATATCGCATTCGTCGAGAGGCGGATGCTGCCAACGGCTCCTTGCTGCGGAAACTGTTCTCGACACGAAAACGGAAAGAAGATTTTTGGGCACTGAAAGAGATAAGTTTCGACGCACGCAGAGGTGAAGCTCTCGGCATCATCGGTCACAACGGAGCGGGCAAGAGTACGATTCTCAAGTTGCTCTCCAGAATCACTACTCCGAGTTCCGGTGAAATCATGATTAATGGCCGGCTCTCGGCGTTGATAGAGGTTGGTTCCGGTTTTCATCCCGAACTAACAGGGCGTGAGAATATCTATCTCAATGGCTCAATTCTCGGGATGTTGAGGCGGGAAATTACTGAGAAGCTGGAGAGCATCGTAGATTTCGCCGAGCTCCGGCAGTTCATCGATACACCGGTTAAGCGCTACTCCTCCGGCATGTACGTACGGTTGGGATTCTCAATCGCGGCACACCTGGATCCTGACATCTTGCTGTTAGACGAGGTATTGGCTGTGGGCGACGCTGCTTTTCAGCAAAAGTGTATTGAGCGGATTATGGAGCTGAAAAAGAAGGGAACAACCATTGTATTCATCTCACATGATCTGAGGGCCGTTCAGAAGTTATGTGATCGTGTAATACTTCTTAAGAACGGTCAAATCGAGGTTGATGGGGAACCTCGGGAAACGATCGCTTTGTATCAAAGGTCATCAAAGCTTCTTCCGGCACAAGGGAACACCGGCACGAGCCAGGAGTCGTCCCGGGAAGCCATCGTGACGTCTTTGAGTTTCTGCCCCGAAGACGGCAACGAATGCCTCTCGTTCGAGACAGGCAAGCCGATGAAGGCAATCCTAAAATATGAAGTCTTTAAACCGCTGATCGATGTAATCTTCGAAGTGCAGTTCTACTCGCAGGAGGGATGTTTATGTTCTTTCTTTAGCAGCGAGACGTTGGGAGGCAGGATAGATGTTCAGCCCGGCGAAGGATCAATTGTTTTTGACTGCTCTTCCGTGGGCCTCGGTCCAGGTGTTTATTTTGTTGATGCCGGGATAAGAAATCGCCTGGCCCCATTTGGCATCGATATCGATTGGCGAAGACGCTGTCTCGCAGTGCGAGTAGACTACGATCGGCATCTGCGCGATACATTCTACATGCCTTACAGTTGCACGCACACCCCGCCCCCGCCAGGCCGCAAAGAAGCACAAAAAGCACAAGTGTTATTAAAGGCTTAAGATGAGAAGTGCATCGAAAGAGCCTGACGTTTCGGTAATTGTAGGCACTTACAATCGGTGTAATGTCTTGCGTGGCGCATTAGAGAGCTTAAGGAACCAGGACTGTGCCGGAACCGAGTATGAAGTAATTGTAGTTGATAATAATTCCACTGATGAGACTCGCACGATGGTGGAAAACCTGCGCGACAGTCTGGGTTATGACAATCTCGTCTACTGCTTCGAAGGCACGCAAGGTGTATCTCACGCTCGCAACACAGGCATCGCTGCGGCTCGCGGACGCATAATTGCATTTACCGACGACGATATTAGGCCGGCGCGAAATTGGATCGCGTCAATCAACCAAGGATTTCGTAAGTTTCCGCATGCTGACTGCATCGGAGGCAAGGTTTTACCGCAACCCACAACCGCGTTTCCTGTCTGGTTAACAGACAAGCATTGGACTCCCTTGGCCCTTTTAGACCTCGGAGATGGACCGATCGAATTGGATGTGCGAAACGGTCCTGGACTCGTTGCCGCCAATTTGGCTGTGCGTGCTTCAGTGTTTTCAGATGTCGGACTGTTTCAGCCGCATTTGCAGCGTGTTAAGAATAGTATAGGATCAATGGAAGACCATGAGTTTCAGTTGCGCCTCACCGCTGCAAAAAAACGCTTAATGTATCTTCCAGAACTCGTCGTTTACGCTCATGTCCTCGAGGAGCGTTTGACGAAGGATTATCACCGCCGGTGGTATCATGGTCACGGATATTTCTACGCTGTGATGAGAGCGCACGATTTCGAGGCTTCTAAAATGCGCGTACTTGATGTTCCCGCTCATGTTTACCGGCGGGCCCTGTTGGATGTTTATGCCTGGCTGAAATGCCGTTTTAAGAACGAGCCTGACCTTGAATTTCAATATGAAGTTGAACTTAGTTTTTTCTGGGGGTTCTTCCGCAAACGTTTGTCGGATCTGAGGGCCGGCCGGGACAGTTGATAAATGCTCAGAGTCAGTTGCGCTTGGCTGCGTCGGCTTCGCTCTTTGTTGCACAGAGGATTCCAAATTTCTTTTAGGCATAATATGCATCTGGACGTCGTCATTCCTACATACAATCGCAGCACATTGCTTAAGAAGGCGATCAGCAGTCTTTTGACTGCCAGAATGCCGGCAGAATTGAGCGTGAAGATTATCGTTGTTGACAACAACTCAACGGACGATACGAAGGCTGTGATAAGTGATGCTGTGCAACGATCTAATGGTCGAGTTTCATATGTTTTTGAGAAACGGCAGGGAAGGTCGCCCGCGCTCAACGCCGGAATTGCGGCTGCGACTGGCGATTTGATTGGCTTCATCGACGACGATGAAGAAATCGATGAGTCGTGGTATGAGACAATTCTGTCGGCGTTCAAAAATAATCGGCTGGATTTTATTGGCGGACCTTATGTCCCGCGTTTTGAAAGTGAACTTCCCGAGTGGCTGCCGAAAGATCATGCTGCAGTAGTGGGAATTGTTGACGGTGGTGACAAGGTGGTTGCATTCGACGAGACGTATCCCGGAATTCTAATGGGAGGCAATGCAGTTTTCACTCGTGAAGTATTGCAGCGGGTCGGCCCATACTCGACGTCGCTCGGTCGAAGCGGCACACGGCTGCTGTCTTGCGAAGATGAAGATATGTATCAGCGTTTAAGGGCAGCAGGTGCCAGGGGACTGTACCTGCCGCAGCTAATTGTTTACCATTTTATTCCGCGTGAGAGACTCACAAAAAGGTATCATCGTTCGTGGTGTTTCTGGCAAAGCGTTTCCAGCGCCGTATTAGATCGTATTCGTCCGCAGCCAACCGCATATGTATTCGGGGTGCCGAGATACTTCTACGGCCGAGCGCTTCGCGGGATGTTGCGGCTAGTAAATGTCTGGAACAGAGAACCTGCGTCACGTTTCTCAAATGAGCTATCCCTGTGGGATTTGGCGGGTTTCTTCTACGGTAAACACTTCTATCGACCGGACAGTTGAGAATTAACGGAACCGTTCGGACATTTCGTCTTTAGATAAAAATATATGTGTGGTATCGCCGGATTTATAGATTACTGGGACCCAAAGGCTAACGACTCTTTCGAGCGAGGGCGGCTTCTGAAGGAGATGTGCGACGTCATAAGACATCGTGGTCCTGATGATGATGGTTTTCTATTGAAACATGGAGTTGCGCTTGGCATACGGCGTCTCTCCATCATCGATCTTGCAGGGGGAGCCCAACCGATCTCGGGCGAAGATGGCTCGGTCACCATCGTGTTCAATGGAGAGATCTATAATTTTCATGAGCTCCGAGAGCAACTGGAAGCACACGGCCACAGTTTTAAGACTAACTCGGATACCGAAGTAATAGTTCATGCTTATGAAGAGTATGGCCCGGCTTGCGCGAACCATCTCCGAGGAATGTTTGCCTTTGCTATTTGGGATGACAAGACGCGTGAACTTTACATCGCGCGCGATCGGGTTGGAAAAAAGCCGCTGTACTACACGCTCACGCCCAGCCTCACGTTAGTGTTCGGATCAGAGCTCAAGTCGATCCTCGAACATCCGGACGTGAAGCGCGAAATCAATTTGGAGGCGCTAGACGCATATCTCACGCTTGGATACGTTCCCGATCCACTCACCATCTTCCGGAATATACGCAAGCTTCCACCCGGACATTACCTGACCTTTTCCTCGGGTCGTCTCTGTATTCAGCAGTACTGGGATTTCAACTTTGAGCCGGCAGAGTCGCGACGACCGGAAGATTACTTGGAAGAGCTACGGGCGCTGCTTGATGAGTCTGTGCGCCTGCGACTGATTTCCGATGTTCCACTGGGAGCGTTTCTATCTGGAGGAATAGATTCCAGCACGGTAGTCGCGCTGATGGCGCAGCAGATGAATCAACCGGTAAAGACATTTTCGATCGGATTTCATGAGGACAGTTATAACGAACTCAAATACGCGCGTCTGACGGCAAAAAAACTTGGCACCGACCATCACGAGTTTTTCGTTACGCCGCAAATATGCGATGTAATCGACGAACTCGTTTGGCATTTTGACGAACCATTTGCGGATCCTTCAGCGATACCGACTTTCATGGTTTCCAAACTTGCTCGCGATCACGTCACCGTTGCTCTATCCGGAGATGGCGGCGATGAGTTATTTGCCGGCTATACGCATTACGTGGTCCAGGAGAGTCGCCGCGCTTTTTCGGCGCTGCCGAAGGCCCTGAGGAAGGGCATCCTGCAGCCGCTCAGTTACCGCCTGCCCCACGGCGCATGGGGCCGCAATTATCTTCATAACATCTCGCTTGATCCGATCGATCGTTACCTTGACAGTCTTTCCTACTTCACGGAATTAGGCAAAAAATCGCTTTATACGAGCGACTTTCAAAATGCGTTGGACAAAACTGATCAGGTAGCGCGCAACTTCCATGAGTATGCGAGTCGAGTCAAAACAAGTGAACCTTTGGATCAATTGCTTTACATCGACGGTAAGACCTATTTGCCGGGAGATATTCTTACTAAGGTTGACCGCATGAGTATGGCGACGTCGCTGGAAGTACGCGTGCCTCTCCTGGATCACAAACTGATCGAATTCGTCACTAAGGTACCCGGGTCATTGAAGTTGGCGGGCTCCGAAACAAAGCAGCTCCTCAAGCGGGTGGCGAAGGATCTAATCCCCGCGGAAATTTTGGACCGGCCCAAGCAAGGCTTCGGAATGCCGCTCAAGGAATGGATTAATCGTCAGTTACGCGATCAAATACGAGAGACGTTGCGGGAGCCTCGCACACGACAAAGGGGCTACGTAAAGTCAGACTACGTCGACCTCATATTAGACGAACATCATAAGGGTCGTCGGGACCATTCTCAGGCTCTCTGGGCCTTGTTGATTCTTGAGCTATGGCACCGTCGATATATAGACCACTCCCCGCGTGTGACCGAATCTGAAGAGCACCGGCTCTCGCCCGTAACTGTTTAAATAATGACGCTGCAAGTTGACAGGCCTACCCCGCTCAGAGTCGGATTAATAATCGATTCCTTTGTGCAGCCTCGGTGGGTGCATAGGTCTCTCGAAGACATCCTGGCCGCTGATGTCTCCGTATTTGCCTTGCTTATTAGAGTCACTCCCGAAAAGAAAAGTCGAGACAGTCTCCTCTATAAACTCTACCAGCGCATGGATCGCAGCTTTTTCGGCGCTCCAGCGAATGCCCTGGAATTAGTCAGCATTGATGATCTAGTAGGTTCGTGTCCAGTTCTGCTACCAGGTGAGTTGGAGAAGATAAAAGCTTTCAGTTTAGACGTGCTTATGAATCTTGGGCCAACCGCATTGAATTCCAAATTTGCCACTCTGGCTAAGCATGGTGTTTGGTTTTACGCTTTTGGAGCGAACGAAGATTCACACCAAAACCCGCCCGGATTCAATGCGATTATGAATCAGGTGCCCATTACGATCTCGTCGCTTAGATCTTTGAGAGGAGATGGCACGGAACGAATCATCTATCAATCCGTTTCCCCGACTCTCGGCAGATTCTCAGTCCGATTGAACAACAACACGTGCTACTTGAAATCCGCAGCCTTCATCGCGCGCAGTCTTGTAGACCTGTACGAGGGTCACAATGCCGACGCGAACAATGTCAGCCATCGCACTCCGAACTTATTTGAACCACCGACAAATGCTGCGATGGGCCAGATGCTTCTGAAGCTCTCCGGTCGAGCGGTCTCGCGAGCTCTCGCGAAACTCTCATCTTTCGAGCAATGGGTTCTCGCGTATCGCTTTAATGACACTGAATTCAAATATCTTATTCCACCTTTCGACCGTTTCTGGGCGGATCCGTTCCCCATCACAGTGGAAGGAAGCTATTACATTTTTTTTGAGGAGTATTTGAATGCCCAGGGCAAGGCCCACATTTCGGTAATCGAAGTCGATCGAAAAGGAATTGTGAGTGGCCCAACCGAAGTATTAAAACTGGACTGCCATTTGTCATACCCGTTTGTTTTTGAATGGCAAGGCGACTATTACATGGTTCCGGAAACGGGCGAGAAAAACGTAGTTGAGCTATACCGTTCCGTCTCTTTCCCCTTCGAGTGGCAACTGGAGAAAGTCCTGCTCGAAGCAAACTGTCCCTTAGATGCCACCCTGATCGAAGTAAAAGGCACGTGGTGGATGTTTGTGAACATTCAGGAGCAAGGTGTTACGGTCAACTGGGACGAACTGCATCTGTATTATTCAGAAAGCCCCCGGGGACCGTGGAGGCCCCATGCCCGCAATCCTATCGTGTCTGATGTCCGCTCTGCGCGGCCGGCGGGCCGGCTCTTTTGGTCGAATAATGTTTTATACCGACCCAGCCAGGATAGCTCCATGAGATATGGGTATGCGACGACGATCAGCAAAGTCACGAGTCTTAGCCCATCGCAATATGATGAAACGGAAGTTTTGAAAATCGTGCCCGACTGGGACCACGATGTTCTCGGAATTCACACTTTAAACTTCCTGGATGAGATGACAGTTATTGATTGTCTGACGAAAAGAAGTCGGTTTCGAAATGGCAAGCTCCGTCCTCCTAAGGGGCTCGCTAGATCTTCTATCGTCAGCTAACATGGAGGTGCGACGGTGAAGCCAACTCCCATGGCTGTAGCAAACTGAAAAAAAGGAGTTGTTCGTTTGGACCAAACCGCATCGCCTCTCGTCAGTATCATTGTTCCCGCATACGATGTCTCCGAGTTTATCGGCGGGGCGCTCGACTCTGTGTTGGCACAGGCTTTCACCAACTACGAGATCATTGTCATTAATGACGGCTCGCCTGATTCAGAGGCGCTCGAACGAGCGCTGGCCCCTTATATGTCGAGTATCGTCTATCTCAAACAGGAAAATCGCGGAGTTAGCGCTGCACGCAACACTGGCATAGCAGCGGCGCGTGGTGCTCTTCTCGCGTTTCTTGATGGTGACGACACCTGGTTTCCGAATTATTTGGAAGTACAAGTATCGCGAATAGAAGCAGATCCCACGATTGATGTACTTTACCCAAATGTAGTCATGTTTGGAGGCTCCTCAGAAGCGGGTGAAGAGTTCATGACAATCTGCCCCTCCAAGGGCGAGGTCACGTTCGAACGACTGCTCTTACAGGAGTGCAACGTCTCAAACTGTTCCATAGCTCGCCGCGAAACTATTCTTCGTGCCGGGCTTTTTGATGAGTCGTTACGCAGCGTTGAGGATTTCGATCTCTGGTTGCGCGTTATTAAACAAGGGGGACGCATTGCTTACCATAGAGACATATTGGCTCGCTATCGACGGCGAGCCGACAGCCTCACCGCCGATCCAATATGGATGAGCGAGCATATCCTTAAGGTTCTTAGAAAAGTTAAGCAGACGATGGAGTTGACGGCTTCTGAACACGCAGCTGTGGATTTCCAGTACGAACATTTTCACGCATTGTTAAGACTTCAAGAAGGAAAACGCGCTTTCTTTTCCGGCGATACTGCGGGCGCGATACACGGATTGAGAGAAGCGAATCGATTTTTTCGCAACAAAAAGACGGCCATCACACTGATGATGTTACGCATCGCCCCCCGGCTTCTACTTCGAGCTTATGACTTACGTGATCGGTTTTACTTTCGGATGATCACCAAATACTAATCGTTCTTTGGAGTGCGGGGACTTGTCTTGGTTCTGATTTAAAGCGGCCAAAGCGGCGACAAGTCGCCACACTCCAAGGAGGCTCGGTGCAGGAGCATGTCCAGTGTAAGAAGCGGGCGGGCCGCTCTCGGTCCCTACAACAATCCTAGTAATGTCAAAGCCGAGTGTCTTACAGATCGTTCACGGTTTCCTTGAGGGTGGGTCGGAACGTCAGATGATCCAGATTACAACGCTACTCCATGAGAGTGGCGACTACCGGGTGCATGTGGCTTCATTGAGTACTGGAGGCGTCTTAAGATCGCAGATCGAACGTTTGCAAATACCAACCATTGACCTCCCTCTAACGAGCTTCTATGACGCAAACATGATTCGCCAAACTAGGCGATTCATCTCCTTTTTAAAAACACATCGAATAGAGATTGTTCACTCGCATGATTTTTACTCCAACATCTTTGGTATGACTGGCTCGGCGCTCGCCGGAATTCGCGGCAGGATAGCCTCAAAACGTGAAACAATGGGCACTCGTACTCTTGCTCAAAGAATTGTCGAACGCACTGCCTTTAGATTGGCGCACGCGGTGGTTGCTAACGCGGCTGCAGTGAAAGAACAGTTGATCGAAGAAGGAATGCGAGACGACAAGATCGCAGTCATACATAACGGAATCGATCTGACCCGATTTCACCAAAACGGCGATGCGGGCGAGGCGCTTCGTCGCCTCAATTTGGAGACTATTCTTGACCGGGCAGTGATTACGATGGTTGCTAACTTTGAATACAGGATAAAGGATCACCCGATGCTATTGCGCGCAGCGCAGCGTGTAATACGGAATGTTCCGGAGGCCGTCTTCATCATTGCCGGCGAAGGAATCTTGAGAGAGGAAACTGAAAGAGTTGCCGCAGAACTCGGATTGAAAGAGTCTTGTTTGTTTATTGGCCGGTGCGCCAGTGTGCCTGATCTTTTACGAGCTTCGGATATCTGTGTGCTTAGCTCACAAGCCGAGGGCTTTTCGAATTCCATTCTCGAGTATATGGCTGCCGGTCGGCCCGTAGTTGCAACTGACGTCGGCGGTGCGAGTGAAGCAATTCTCGAAGGACGCACCGGTCACCTGGTGAAGGCCGGTGACGATCAAACCATGGCCGAGCGTATCATTTCTCTACTGCGAGATCCCGACCGCAGATCGGCCATGGGACGAAATGGGCGGCAACTTGTCGAAGAAAGATTCTCCTGCGATAAGCGACTGTCAAATACTTCGGCTCTATATCAAAGGATGTTGAATTGAGCTTCGCGGATCAAAATCGCGACGGAACTGAGACCCACAAGCCTGAAGCCGAACCCGTGCGAGTTTTGATTGTCGCTGCCTCACTGGACATTCTCGGGGGCCAGGCAGTTCAGGCTGAGCGCCTGGTTCGACACTTACAGCAGGAGCCTTCACTTCAAGTCTCCTTCCTGCCCATCAACCCTCGCCTTCCCGGAAAACTGAGAACGCTTCAATCAATTAAATATGTTCGCACGCTTACGACCTCGATTTTTTATTGCTTGAACCTGCTACGACAGGTGAGGAAATATGATGTCATTCATATATTCTCAGCTTCCTACCTATCCTTCCTAATTGCGCCAACCCCGGCAATCTTAGTAAGCAAACTATACGGAAAAAAAATTGTCCTCAACTACCACAGCGGAGAAGCTGAAGACCATTTGAGGCTTTGGCGACGTACTACGATTCCCATATTGAATCTGGCTGATGCGATAGTAGTTCCTTCGGAATTTCTGGTCAGAGTCTTTTCGACTTTTGGCGTAGATGCGCGTGCAATCTTCAATATCATCGACTTGAATAAGTTTAGTTTTCGCGAGCGCGATCAACTGCGGCCAGTATTCCTTTCCAACCGCAATCTTGAAGCTCACTACGGCGTCGATTGCGTGCTTCGCGCGTTCGCTCTCATTCAGCAACAGGTGCCGGACGCGATTCTGACCGTCGTAGGCGATGGAAGCCAGCGACAAGCCCTTGAGGATCTGAAAAGGGAGTTGAACTTAAAGCATATCTCGTTTACCGGACGTGTTGAGCACGAAGATATTTACCAGCAGTATTCAACGTCTGACGTGTATCTCAACGCTTCCAAGGTCGATAATCAACCTCTTTCAATTCTGGAAGCATTCGCCTGCGGGCTGCCCGTCGTAACAACCGATGCTGGAGGGATTCCGGACATCGTCACCAACGGCGAAACAGGTTTCGTAGTACGCGTTGGCGATTATCGAGCCTTGGCTGATCGTGCAATCAAGTTACTTGCAGACCACAATATCGCTACAACAATGGCGCGGCGAGCGCGACAAGAATGCATGAGGTACACGTGGAAGATCGTTTGCCATCAATGGTTGCATCTATATTACAGCCTCGCTCAAAAAAGATCTTGACAGCATTCCATGCAGCGGCTAGTTTTTACTCCGTCTTGCCAGCGAAGTGTTCCCCGCGCTTCCAAAGTCGTAATGACATGAACGATTAGTTCGTTCGTTCTTTGACGATCCTTTCCAAGCAGCAGTACCCGGCCAATACCATAAGAGGAGAATGTAGGTTGATTAGTAAGGCATTGATCTGTGTGTGCGCGATCTTTCTGTTCTTTGTTCTTCATGCTTTATTTCCTGTTCCTGCAGGTAAGGCTGCAGCTCCGATAGTTTCTGTCGTTCCACTAAGAGTAATGAGTTGGAACATTCAGTTTGGCGAAGGAACCGATGCAATCACGAATTATGATCGAACTGCATCGTGGGTCGCGGCAGTCAATCCGGATCTCGTGGGTCTTTGTGAGGTGCCAGCTGACAGTGTTCCGGTTCTAGTGAATCTCTTGACCCAGAAGACGGGCCGCGCCTGGTTTGCTCACTTCGTTCCGAAGTATTCGGGTACTGACGAGGGGAACCTTATTCTTTCATGGCGCGCTTTCGCCGGAGTGAATTCGCGATTGCTGAGTGCAAATCGTTCGGTTGCTCAGGTGACCATCAACATCGGTGGAAGAGACACAAACTTCTTCGCGACACATCTCGACGATCAATCATCTTCAAATCGCGTGACAGAAGTCGCAGAACTCAAAGCCTTTGCCTCAGGATTTTCGGAGCCTCGAATGATTGTCGGGGACTTCAACGGAGGTCCTGATACTGCCGAGACCCTCGCGATGTCAGATAGCTACGGCGATGCGTGGACCGAAAGCATGAACTTGGGAACAGCCCTCGCATACCCGGATAATCCCGTAGGCACGCAGACGAGAACGCGACGCGGACGCATAGATTACGTTTTTTGTTCGCGGCAAAGTTCCGCGCTGATTGTGAAGGGCGCGAAGATTCCAGACAGTCGAGATCTAAATAATACGAATGTGGTAATCACACTTGGAACGCTCGACGACAAAGGCGTACGACCGTCTGATCATAATTTTGTCCTCGCGGATTTTGATCTCAACGTCGATACACCAACTCCTACGCCGACCCCAACGCCAACTCCTGCTCCGAGTCCAACGCCAACACCGCCTCCCGTGCTTCTTATTGACCCTTCCACTGATCGAGCCCTCGCGTTGCATTCGGCGCTTTTCACGCGAGATCCGTTTTCGATCACATCTCCGCTTAATTTCGGCACCGACAAACGGACGCGTATCACGCTTTTTTGCACAAACCTCGATCTGTTATCAGGCGAGAGTATTTCTGTAGTTACCGCAAGGGCAGTAAGTTCTTTCGGCGTCATCTATGACCTACCGGTGGAGTATGTCGGTAAGGTTCCGGGGTATTCTTGGTTAACGGATGTGATCGTGAGGTTGCCGGAGGATCCGGCCGTGCGGGGAAATCTCTCGGTAAGTATTGCGTTACGCGGCTTGGGTAGTAACAGCGTGACGGTAGCCCTTAGCCCGTAGAGTTGATCTAAAATTGTTGCAATCGATTTGCGAAACAGTTGTTTTCGCGCAAAACTCGTTAGATTTTTGACACATTCTTCAGGTCATGGTAGGGTGTTCGCCCAGTTGAGGTGAGCTTCAGATACGAGGGCAAACTTATCGATGATGTTTGTGCGCTTGGCACCGCAACGATCCGGTTAGAACAGCGCTCTATCCGTTCTAATCTTTCCAGATCTCAGGTCATCGAGATCGAAAACATTAAAATCTAGGTCGACGGCGGCGGGCCATATTGGTCTACCGATCGACTTGGACTCCGTTCGGACACTGGTCTGGTCTGCTCTACGCTCTGCGTGAGTCACGGATACAGGCTTGCATGTTTTGATCGGCGGTCTATTTTTAAAACTGTGAGTGTTGATGGTGCCTGTTCGACTGCTTGGAGTTTCCGCCCCGACGTCTTGTCTCATCTTGCCGTCTTCGCATTTCAAACTGCAGCGCCCCCGCCCGACAGTTCCAATGTCTTCATTATTAGTTCAGAAGGGAGAACTATAAATTGTTACTGCGACCCCTACGCTTTTTTTGTGCGCTGATCTTCGTCTTCATCTTTCTTGGTTTCATTCAATCTGCGTCGGCTCAGAACATTGTCCTGTACGCGTCCCAGGCGCCGGTGAAAGTCGGCAACTGGACTACGGTCTCGGATTCAACTGCTGCGGGTAGCTTCAGATTAGCGAATTCTAATGCAGGATTACCGAAAGTTGTTACCGCAGCGGCTTCTCCGAGCAGTTATGTAGAAATGTCTTTCTTTGCTAATGCCGGGCAGGCATATCACCTGTGGATGCGTGGCAAAGCTCAGGGCGACTCACCATACAACGACTCTGTTCACATACAGTTTTCGGGAAGCGTCACCAGCACCGGTACGCCAATCTACCGGATTGGTACTACATCAAGTACGGAGTTCAACCTTGAGGATTGCCTTGGCTGCGGAATTCAAAATTGGGGTTGGCAAGACAATGGGTGGGGCAACCTGGGGCCGGCGATCTACTTTCAATCAACTGGGACACAAACAATTAGAATTCAGGAGCGTGAGGATGGTTTGTCAATCGATCAAATCGTCTTGTCGCCGAGCACTTATCTTTTCGCGTCTCCGGGAGCGTTGAAAAATGACGTTGTCATCCTGACGAGTCAAGGGGGAACCAGTGGAGCACCATCTCCAACTCCAACGCCAACCCCAACTCCGACCCCTACACCAACGCCGACACCCTCGCCGTCGGGTGCTTCCGAAATAGTTATGTGGGCGTCAAATGTACCAGTAAGTGGCGTGCATGGTTCCTGGGTGAGAGAGGCGAACAGCACGGCTGCCGGCCAGGTGGCGCTGCATAATCCCGATTTTGGAGCCGGAAAACTAACAACTGCTCTCGCAAATCCCGTTAATTACTTCGACGTCACTTTCAACGCCCAGGCTGCGACGGCTTATAGGTTATGGGTTCGTGGCCGAGGCGATGGTGATTACTGGGGTAATGACTCTGTCTTCGTCCAGTTTTCCGGGAGTCAGAATGCGCTCGGCACGGCTATGTATCGCACCGGAACAACCAGCGCCTTGGGAGTTAACCTCGAGGACTGCTCAGGCTGTGGGCTTCAGGGCTGGGGTTGGCAAGACGACGGCTGGGGCGTAGGCGTTTTAGGCCCGTTGGTTTATTTCCAAACCACGGGAACACAAACGCTTCGCGTGCAAACACGTGAGGATGGCTTCAACATCGATCAGATTGTGCTATCTCCGCTCAAATATCTACTAAACGCACCAGGGTTGTTAAAAAATGACAATACAATCCTTACCAGTACGGAAATAAATCCACCAGCCAATCAGCCACCCCAGCTGAGCATCTCGGCATCGCCGACGTCTGGAGTCAGTCCCCTCTTCGTTACATTTTCGTCAGCGGCAAGTGATCCCGATGGGTACATCGCTTCTTACTACTGGAATTTTGGCGATAACACGACGTCGACACTTCCCTTCCCGACGCATACATATGCCGCCGGTTCATACCTGGCCTATCTGACCGTTACTGACAACGGCGGCGCGATGACGACCGCGAATGTTCAAATCAACGTCAGCTCGCCGGCCCCGGTACCAACGACAACACAACTACGTGTGTTGAGCTGGAACATTAGCTTTGGCGAGGGCACAGATGCAATCACCAACTACAATCGTGTCGCCACCTGGATTGCTACTTTCAATCCAGATCTTGTGGCTCTGTGTGAAATGCCACCAGCTGACATCAACACGCTGGTGAGCCTCGTAAATCAAAAGACAGGGAGAACCTGGTTTTCGCACTTCGTTGCAAAGTATGCAGGCTATCCCGAGGGGAATCTGATTCTCTCGAAGTATGGTTTTGTAAGTACCAGCTCGCGCTATTTAAGTTATGAACGCTCCGTTGGACAGGTGACAGTGAATGTCGGTGGGAAGAACGTCAATTTCTTCGCCACTCACCTTGATGCCTATTCGTCCACCTATCGCTATCAACAGGTCACCGAACTTCAGAGCTTTGCATCTGGCTTCGCTGAGCCGCGAATCATGGCCGGGGATTTTAATGCCGGTCCTGATCTTTCGGAAGCGATTCATATGTCCGAGCTCTACTATGACAGTTGGGTTCAGGCGATGAATATCGGGACTGCAGTCGCTTATCCGGATAATCCTGTCTACTTGCACACTCGCACCCGACGAGGCCGAATCGACTATGTATGGCTGTCGAAAGGCGCAAGTAACGCGGTCATCCAGAGTACACAGATTCCCGACGTTCGAGATCTGAGCAATACGAACGTTGTGATCACGCTGGGTACACTGGACGATAAGGGCGTGAGGCCTTCCGATCACAACCCAATGATCGCGAATATTGAAGTGCGATAGCTATGGCTTGGCAGCTTTGAAGTTATCGAAGATGACTGTGCCGGGATTGTTGCCTTCAATGCGCCAGGTTCCGGCCTTCAACTCAAACTGCACAGTGCTCAGCGGCACTGCAGAGGTATTCCAGGGTTCAGCGTAAAGCTGGCTCCACGCGCCAGGCGTTCCGGCATTTGCAGGCGCGGTCTCAAAGACGACTTGTCCTGAAATCGCGTCGTGCCTGATGCGCCAGAACGCGTGATTCATGGAACTAAAGGTCACGGTCAGCAATGTGGTTTTCGCACCGCCGATCTTCTTCTGCACGATCAAGTTTCCAGCCTCGACGTACATCCGGTAACAATTGTCGACGTTCAGTCCGATCGTATAGAACGCGTCGGCGGCCGTAAGCGCATTTGGCGCCTGCACGATCTGCACATATGAATATGCGCCGCTGAAATCGTAAGAAGTTATCGACCGAATTCCGTTGTAGTGCGAGCCATCCACGTTCTGTTTGAGCGGCCCTATTGCGATCGTTTGAGTCTCGCTGAGAGGTACGCTCGAATCGGTAAAACCGCTAAACAGATTATTGGCTAGCCACTTGGAAGTGTTCAGCGAAGCATCGTTGAAATCATCAGCCAGCAACACCGTTTCGCCAGACGGCGCCGTGTAGGTATAGGCGTTCAACTTGCCGCCACTCTGTCCGTTTGGATTGGTCACCACTACGTCAACACCTCCGGCGGCGTGAGCGGGTGTGATAGCTGTGATCGTGGTGCTGTTGCTCACTGTCACGTTACCAGCCGAGGTTCCTCCGAGGGTCACTGATGCGCCTGCCGCGAAGCCAGTGCCGGAGATGGTGATCTGAGTTCCACCAGTCGTCGGCCCTGAGCTTGGAGTGACACTCGTGATGGTGGGCGCTTGAGTTGACGCGTAGGTGTAACCGTTTACGCTCGTGCCACTCTGCCCACCGGGATTTGTCACCACTACGTTGACCGAGCCACTAGCGTGTGCCGGTGTGACAGCCGTAATGGAAGTGCTTCCAACCACATTAACGGATGATGCCACTGCGCCACCGAAAGTAACAGTGGCGCCAGATGCGAACCCGGTTCCGGAGATCGTGACCGTGGTCCCACCCTCTGCAGGACCAGACGTTGGCGAGAGACCACTGATTATTGGCGACGTGTTGGGAGTTGTGGTAAAGAAATCGGCCATGTTTGGCGCCGTCGAAGCAGCTCCAGGATACGTGCCCACACCGAGTGCTTCGCCAACCGTTCGGAGAAGACTTTGATGTTGATAGAAGGTGCTTGATTGGAAAGCTTGCTTTGCCTTGGGGCTGATAACCAGCGTTACCACATGTCCGCCCCCATTCTGCGTATCTGTATCGACCGATTCATCGAACGTGATTATCAACAAGCCATTTTGTCTAAAAGCCGGGTTCGCAATTAACGGATCCAGGTTGTCTTTAAGCCACTGATCAGCCGTGGTCAACTTGTCGGCATTGGTGCAATTGGGAGTGCCAGGTGGACAATCGTGCGAGTTGTTGTACTGATTGGGAATTATGAACGAATAGTTTGGTAGTTGACCGTTCGCCAGGTCAATGGAGAACTGTGAAAACGGTACCAGGTTATTTGCCTGGACCGGATTGTTCAGAACATCAGAAAGATACGCAAATGGATTGTGTCGTTTGACGTACGGGTACTGATCGCCTCCGGTGTAGCCGATCGACGGTAGATTCTCGGCGTAAGACCTCCAGCTTTTTCCGACGAGATTGAGTTGGCGAACAATATTGTCGGC
>DASWDX010000179.1:0-4542 GCA_036395055.1 Pyrinomonadaceae bacterium
CCTCGTTGGCGGGCTCGTCCTGATTATTTTTGTAGTCGCGCATCTGCTGCGCTTCGTTCTCCGCGCGCCTTCAGTTACCACCGAAGTGCTCTGTGCGAGCATTTCGGCTTACCTGATGCTCGGTTTGATGTGGACGATGGCCTACTGGCTCGTGGACCAGTTGACGCCAGGAGGAGCTTTCTCTTTCAACACGAACGCAGGGGCACGATCCATGAATGGGTTCACTGGCTTCTACTTCAGCTTTATCACCTTGAGCACCGTCGGCTACGGCGACATCACACCCGTTTCGAGGATCGCGCGCTGGCTTGCGGCCTTGGAGGCGATGACGGGGCTGCTCTATGTAGCGGTCCTGATCGCGCGCTTGGTCGCCCTCTATTCCAGCCCGAAATCTAATGATTCCTGAGCAATCTACGCGCGTAGGTTTTAGAAAGGGCGACCGACCCTATAGCCCTAAAGTCTTATAGGCATCGCACTATAGTCCTGATAATATTTCGCGCATGAGTACCGCCGATTCCTGTCAACACCCCTAATCTCATGAACATCCAATATTCGAAAATGTCGATCTGGATTCGCCTCTTCGCGGCCGGAACATGCCTCGCGTTCTTTGCTGGGTGCGCGACGACGCCGCAAACAGCAGGCCGTCTTCTATATGGGCCTGCCGCCGGTGTCCTGCGCGAGGCGCGCTCGACGCAAGTTCCGGTGGAGAAGCGAGCCGCCGATTATTTGCATGCCGCTGCCATGACCGCTCCACTGCTGGGAACCGGCGCTCAAGAAACACCAGCCAGCGATACTTACAACACGGCCTGCAGTGAACTCACCGTTTTGCTTCGCTCGGGTGAAGGAGGTCGATTGTGGAATAATTCGGTAACCGTCGCTGCTAACAATCAGACCTATCATTTGCATCTTCAACCCGCCAATCCCGGTGTTTGGGCACCCGATTACTTCACATCGTTCGAGCTGCCCAGCACTATCAAAGAGAAATTGATAAGAAAGCAAGACATTCAAGAAGGCGTGGGTGGGGCGCTTGTCGGGGTGCGCAGCGTTACTCCGCGTGAACACTTCGCACCGTTTCGAGGCATTACGGCTCCCGTGACAGCCACGCTGGACTTTAAAGGCAACGAGGCTACTCTCGCGCTTCGCCGCCCAGCCAAGCAACCGACGGCGAGTGTTGAAGGAAAAATCCGTCCTCTGGCCGCCAATTTCTCAGCGCCAATCAGCTACTACCAGCCGCCAGCCAATCTTATGTTTGTGGGACTGTTTGGCGGATTCAGCGCCAAGAACTATCCGTCAAAGACAGGTCTCTATTTTCTCCAGCCGTACGATCCCGACCGAATTCCGCTGGTTTTCGTGCACGGCCTTTTTTCCACGCCATGGACGTGGGTGGAAACTATTAATGGACTCCAGGCCGACCCCGAGATCCGCAAGCATTATCAATTCTGGGTATTTGCTTACCCGACCGGCAATCCCATTCTCTATTCCGCCCTGCAATTGCGCCAGGAATTGGCCAAGGCCGACCAACTTTATCCAAACCATCGCCCGTACGTTGTGATCGGACACAGCATGGGCGGGATGCTGACTCACGACCAGGTGATCACTCTCTCGCCGGAAATGTGGGAAAAAAGAATGGGTCAGGTGGCCAAAGGCATTTTCAGGGAAGATTCCAGCACTAGTTTGATTGTTCGCGCCACAACTTTTCGAGCGAACCCCCGAATCAAACGCGTCGTCTTTATTTGTACTCCACATCGCGGGAGCGATTTGGCCAGCGGCGGGTTGGGTAAATTTGCCATTAGCGTGATCACTCTTCCAGTCAAGCTTGCGACAACGATGAAGGAGTCAATGGCTAGCGGGGAACTCGTTCAATTGACCGGAAGTTCCAAGCGTCTTCCAAACAGTGTTTGGGGTCTGAAACCTTCAAATCCAGCGTTGCCGGTAATCAACAGCGCGCCGATCAGCGTTCCCTATCACTCAATTATCGGCGATCGCGGGAAAGGCGGTTGCCCGAACTGTAGCGATGGTGTCGTGGCTTATTGGAGCTCTCATCTCGACGGCGCCAAATCGGAGCTCATTGTCCCCGGTCCCCACGGTTCGTGCGAGCTTCCGCAAACAATTGCCGAGCTCGACCGGATCTTGCGTTTACATCTGGGAACTAACAATCGCCGAACTTCCGCCACTTTAGCTGCAACAGATTGATCTTAGGGATTTAAACACGTTGCGGGGCTGTAGATCTGAAGGTCAATATTCTCCAAGGCATCTCGAAAATACTGGACGCTGGATTCACTTCCGCTCAACGATCATTAATGGTGGCAGAGTTACGATGTAGAAGCAAAAACCTATGAGACGAATATATATCGCGTCGCTTCTCAAGTTCGTGTTCAGTGCGACGTTCGCGACAACGGTGGTGGCGCAGCAAATCGATCGCACTGTCCTTCCTGTCAAAGAACCCACTTACCCTGAATCAACGGTGCTCGACGCCAGGGATGCTAAGCCACCTCCGCGCTTCGAAGTGAAAGCGCCGTCAAAGGCGCCCAATGTCGTCATCGTTCTGCTTGACGATGTCGGTTTTGCCGCCTCGAGCGCTTTTGGTGGACCCATCAACATGCCGACGCTGGATAAGCTGGCTGCAACCGGGTTGCGCTACAACCGTTTCCACACGACTGCCCTTTGCTCTCCCACGCGTACGGCACTGCTTACAGGTCGCAACCATCACGTAAATAATGCAGGGGCCATCATGGAGCTGGCTACTGCTTTTCCGGGTAACACCGGTATTCGCCCAAATAGCGTAGCACCTCTGGCTGAGACGCTTTGGCTGAATGGTTATAGCACAGGAGCCTTTGGAAAGTACCATGAAACACCACCTTGGGAGGTGTCGGTTTCAGGTCCTTATGATCGCTGGCCTACACATTCCGGCTTTGACAAGTTCTACGGCTTTATTGGTGGTGAAACCAATCAATGGGCCCCAGCAATCTTTGATGGAACTGTAAGGGTGGAAGCACCCCATGATCCGAAATACCATTTTACGATCGACATGACCAATCAAGCAATCAACTGGATACAGGCGCAACATTCTCTTACGCCAGACAAACCTTTCTATGTCTACTTTGCTACTGGCGCGTGCCATGCGCCGCATCATGTTCCCAAAGAATGGGCTGACAAATATAAGGGCAAGTTCAACGAGGGATGGGATAAGCTGCGGGAAGAAATATTCGCGAAGCAAAAGCAAATGGGGATCATTCCGCAAGACGCACAGCTGACACCTCGTCCGAAGGAAATTCCTGCATGGGATACCATGAACGCGAACCAGAAAAGGCTTTTGGCGCGACAGATGGAAGTTTTCGCCGGGTTTGCCGAGCAAACCGATTACGAAGTAGGCAGATTAGTTCAATCACTTGAAGAAATGGGTGCGCTGGATAACACCCTGTTCATTTACATTGTGGGTGACAACGGTTCCAGCGCTGAAGGAGGACCAGAAGGAACATATAACGAGATGATGGCCTTAAATGGCATTGTCGGTAATGCTTCTCAAATGATGAATCACATAGATGACTGGGGAAGTCCGAACACTTTCCCGCACTATGCAATTGGCTGGGCGCATGCTCTGGATACTCCCTTCCAATGGACCAAGCAGGTTGCTTCGCATTGGGGAGGCACGCGGAACGGAATCGTGATGCATTGGCCAGAACGAATCAAAGCCAAGGGTGAGATCCGGTCACAGTTTAGTCACGTAGTAGATATAGCTCCAACTGTGCTCGAGGCGGCGGGTTTGCCTTTTCCAAAGGTGGTCAATGGCACCGAACAACTTCCGTTCGATGGGCCGTCGATGGTTTACACCTTTGATGATGCAAAAGCTAAGGACCGCCATACGACGCAATACTTCGAGATGTTTGGTAATCGCGCCATTTACCATGATGGCTGGGTAGCATGCACACGCCATTCTATTCCATGGCTGATGGTACCATTGCCACCGTTAAAAGATGATGTTTGGGAGTTGTATAATGTGGATGAAGATTTTAGTGAGGCGAACAATCTTGCCGCCAAAACCCCTGGGAAACTCAAGGAAATGCAGGATCTCTTCATGAAGACAGCGGAGAAATACCATGTCCTGCCGATCGATGATCGGAGGTCCGAGCGCTTCGATGCTGTTATAGCAGGGAGACCCGATCTAATGGGCAACCGCACGTCGCTGACAGTTTATCCAGGTATGATCGGCATAATGGAAAACGCGTTTATTAACACAAAGAACCGCTCTTTTAGTCTAACAGCGGATCTAGAGTTGCCAGATGGCAACGCGAACGGGGTTATCATTTGCCAGGCAGGCCGCTTTGGCGGGTGGAGCCTTTATATGAAAGCCGGCAAGCTTCATCAGGAATATAACTATTTCGGACTCGAGCATACTAATGTTGCCTCATCCAATCCCATTGCTGCTGGAAAACATACGATTAAGTACGATTTTGTATTTGATGGTGGTAAGCCGGGCGCAGGTGGGCAATCCGTTTTGTACGTAGATGGGCAAAAAGTCGCTGAAGGAAAAATAGCAAAGACACA
>DASWDX010000180.1:0-3792 GCA_036395055.1 Pyrinomonadaceae bacterium
TTCGAAGTCATATGAGCCGTGCTCGTTGGTTTCCGTCGTGATAGGGTCCTTGTCTTCTCTGGTTCTTCGCAATTCAATCCTGGCGTGGACCTTGCGCTCCGCTACATCGTTGTAAGACAAGTCCTCGAAAGCTACATAACCACGCATGCCGCTGCGACCAGACTGGGCTAATGGCGCCAGAGCGCAGACGATCAGTACGACTAGAAGTGTCACCGCCAAATGAATTTTCTTCATCAACAGATGCATCGTCACTTTACCTCTTAATCTGGATTATCACCGATCCGGCTTGTTGCGATTTTACTAACAGGCGAGCCGCACCAGCGCGGTCGTGTCAGTACCGACGGCCGTAGCGAGCGGGTTATTTATTAGGTACCAGTCGAATGATTCGATCATCGTCTCTGGCTGGGTTCCCGCGGCCATCCTGGTTGGAAGTAGAAAAATACAGATAAGCATCAGGACCTTCGGCTACGTCGCGGATGCGGCCATACTTTCCTTCGAGCAAATTTTCCTGTGTCACCACACGCCGGCCATCAAGCACCACCCGGATCATGCGCGTGCCTCGCAGGCAGCCAAAGAAGAAATTTCCCCGAAACTGCAGAAACGCTGCGCCGCGGTAGAACATTCCACTCGCGGGCGCGCACGCCGGTGTGTATTCCAGTAGTGGTGCTTCCATGCCGGCATGCGTCTGCGTGTGATGAATCACGGGCCAACCGTAGTTCTTCCCTTTTTCGACAAGGTTGAACTCGTCGCCGCCTCCCGGACCGTCGAACCCGCTCGGACCGTGTTCAGTCTGAAACATGAGATTCGTTTCGGGTTGGAAGTCGAGTCCCTGGGCATTGCGATGACCATAGGACCAGATTTCCGGGCGGACGTTTGGTTGGCCAACAAAAGGATTATCGGCCGGCACCGTGCCGTCGTCATTCAACCGCAGAGTTTTTCCGGCCATTGAATCGAGCCGCTGCGCGAGATCGCGTCGAGTGGCGTCTCCGGTAGTAATGTACAGCTTCGCATCGGGACCAAAGCGCAATCTGCATCCAGCGTGAAACTGCGCGGCGGGAATACCCTCTATAATCACCTTGCGATCGGTGAGGCCGGTTTCAGCTTCGCGATAACGAACTACTCGAACGTTCTGGTTCTCACCTTTGTAGGCATAGGAAAGATATAGCAGATGATTTGAGGCAAACTGCGGATGCAATGCGACGCTCATCAGCCCGCTTTCGCCGGTGGGTTCTACGTCGGGTACTGTGAACAGCGGCGCGGGGCGAAGCTTGCCGTTCTCATAAATACGCACGCGGCCCGCTCGTTCCGTAAAAATCATGCGGCCATCAGACGCCCAAACAATTGACCACGGCACTTCGAGATTCCTGACAACAGTCTCAACACGAAAACTCACGCGATCTTTCGCTGTTGCCTGGCCCTGTTCGTTCGTTGTTCCGGCGGTCGTTTCCACTTCGCCCGCTCCCCGGCCCGGCGGCGGATGCCCACACGCCAGCACCAATAAGGTAACCAAACAAAACATTGCAAATAAGATCCTATTCATCATGTTTGTTCGAAGGCCTGCGAGTGGTTTTGGTTACCCCTTCCCCTTTACCCTTTTCCCCGTTATCCTTTTCCCCTTCCGCTTCTCCCCCTTTACCCTTTTCCCCTTCCCCTTTTTCCTGCCTTTTAGTGTTGGATGTATTCGTGCAGCAGTTTGATCTCATCACCCTGCTCGCCCAGCTCAACACGCAACAGATCACGAATCGAAAGCATGCCGACCCACCGCTCACCGTCTACAACGGGCAAGTGACGCGTGCCTATCATCTCCATTCTTTCCAGCGCCTGATGCGGAGTCTCATCACAACTGATTACCGCTCGCAGTTCACTGGTAACCTCGCCCACTCTTACCAACGAAGGATCACGGCGATTCACGACAACGCGTCTCAGAACATCACGCTCGGAAAACACGCCAAGAAGTTTGCCCGTGTCGTCAAGAACGCAAACGGCGCCAATGTTTCGCGACGCCATAAACTCTGCAGCTTCCTGCACCGTCGCCGACGCGCTCATGGAATAAGGCTCACGATCGCGAATGACATGCCTGATCAACATCATGTTGAGCCTCCTGGGGATGTGCTCGGATTGTGGGGGATTGCGGCGGCTATTATAGTTAAAGCTGGATGGTCTGTCTCTAGTGAAACAGGCTGCCTGACTCAAAAGGATCCGCCGCGGATTTGCGCGGATAAACGCGGATCATACTCAAATAATAGAGGGTTGATTCTGATGGGCTTTTCAGATTCGCATCATCCGTGTGAATCCGCGGCTGATCATTCGGCCCAGCCAAAAAGCTCGGCCTGCGCTGACGGCCGGCGAAAGGTGGTTTCATTTGACGCAGCGTGTCTTTTAGTTTTGTTAAAGCCCAATCGCTCAACATGAATCTTGAACAAACGTTCAGTGGCCGCCCAGTACTCGCCCTTTCCGCGCATGCGTTCGCCAAAGACACTCGAATTCAACTTGCCATCGCGCGCTTCCAGAATCCGACTCATTACACGGTTAGCTTTGGTGGGCAGTTTCTCGCGCAGACGCTCTTCAAAGTACGGCGCGACGCTACCGGGCAGACGCAGCATGTTGATGAAAGCCAGCGTAGCGCCGGCTTCCTTCGCGCGCTTCAAGAGTACCGGCAGCTCGCTGCTGAGGCCGGGGATTACAGGAGCGATTCCAATTCCTACCGTGATTCCGGCCGCGGCCAAATCAGCCATCGCATGAAAGCGTGCTTCCGGCAGCGGCGCGTAAGGCTCGACGGCCCGGGCGACTTCGCGATCGGTAAACGGAATTGTGAAGAAGACTGCCAGGCGCGCATTCTTCGTGAGTTGCTGCAGCACGTCGATGTCCCGGCGAATCAATGCTGACTTAGTAATAACTCCAATGGGATTACGAAATTCAGCGCAGATTTCCAGACACTGCCGGGTCAACTTATAGTTGGCTTCGAGCGGAATGTAGGGATCGGAAGTGAAGGAAAAAACTATCTCATCGCCCTTCCACGAAGGCTTCATAAACTCTTTGCGCAACAAGCTGGGTGCGTTGAGCTTGACGACAATCTTGCGGTCGAAATCGGTTCCGGCTCCGTAACCCAGATACTCGTGCGTCGGCCGGCTGAAGCAGTATGTGCAGCCGTGAATGCAGCCGCGATAGCAGTTGACGGTGTAGTCAAAACCAACATCGGGGCTATCGTTATGCGTTATTATTCTGCGAGTTTCCGTTTCTTCGAAAACTTCGAGTTTCGCTTCGGGTGGTTCTCCGAGCCATTCCACTGAGTGTGCCAGCCAGGGATTGGGTGGATTTTCGACGTACTGCATAAGGTTCGTTCCACTTACTGGATCGGTTTAGCCACGGCCAACGAATGCAAGTGCGTGTTATCGGTGAAACAAAGCTTATCAGAGGCGGGGCTTATTGGCGAGAGAGCGTTGGCCGTCAGTTCGGGGGACTACGAGGCTTCACTTACCACCACGGATTCGATGGCAGCGAAGAGTATGAAGGCCTGCGTCTTGTCCTCGGTATCGCGATCGCTAAGCGATACGTAGTCGTTGGTTATTTCGACCACATAACCCTTGTACACACCACCGGAGACACTCTTGATGTTCACAAGCTGACCTTTATAACGCCGAAACAGGTTTTCCGTGTGTTGTCGTTCCATCTCAACACCGCCTAGTCTGGCGACCGGGCAGCCTCCGCTTTCCTGCGCTCCATGTTTTGGTAACCTTCCTCTGACCATTGCACGAAAAAAAAGCGATACCGATCGGGATCTTGCAGCGTGAT
>DASWDX010000181.1:0-14431 GCA_036395055.1 Pyrinomonadaceae bacterium
GCTCGTACTAGTTCGTCAAAATTGCGAAAGCGCTCGTCGTGAGTCTGACCCCGCACGTAGCGAAAATAGATCTGCTGAATCACCACCGCGACTTTGAAGCGCGCAAACGTTTCGTAGAAAGCGATGCGAGAGAGATCGCGGCCGGTCTTCGTTTCATATCGTTCGATGATTTCTTCGCGCGTCATCCAACCCGGCCCACTAGTGAGCGCACGCAATGAACTATTCTGATTTGCCGCGCCTTCGCTTCCTCCCTGCATGGTCCAATAGGTAAGAGCAAGCCCTACATCAACCAGCGGATCGCCTACGGTACACATCTCCCAGTCCAGCACTGCTACGACACGTGACGGCTCGTCATCAGCGAGCATGAGGTTGTCGAGTTTGAAGTCGTTATGAACTATGGTGGCGCTGCCTGAGTCGCACGGAATTCGATCTGCCAGCCACTGAATTACTTGATCCATAGAAGGAAGTTCACCAGTTTTCGAGCGTTGCCAGCGATCGGCCCAGCCGTGCACCTGACGGGTGACGAAGCCTTCCGGTTTCCCTATGTTCACAATACCGGTCGCTTGAATATCAACCGCATGGAGCGCGACCAATGTGTCAACAATCGTCTCGCTGAGCCGCCGGCGTAAGCCAGGATTCTCGCCAATCTGGTCGGGCACCTTGAAACGGACGATGAACCCGTGGCGACGTTCCATCAAATAAAACGGCACGCCGAGGATCGATACATCTTCGCAGAGCAGGACCGGTCTGGGCGCCAGCGGAAATTGCGGGTTGATGACCGAAAGCAGCTTGTACTCGCGTGGCATGTCGTGCGCTGTCGGCGCCACGGGACCTACAGGCGGACGGCGCAGCACGAATTCCTGATCGCCGTAGCGAATCAGGTAAGTAAGATTTGAATGCCCGCCGGGGAATTGTTCGATCTTAATCGGTAAGGTTGGATCAAACTCAGAACATTGAGCAGCCAGACGTTTGCGTAAATAGCGATCGAGGGTTGCGGTATCTAACTCCTCGCCGGCTCTTATCTCTATGCTGTCATTACTAACCGACATAAACTCGATTACTGTAATTTGCGACTACAAGTTTGAATATCATCCGTCAGCAATCCAAAGGTTGGACACTACAACTTCGGCAGCTAAGAGATGCCTGCGAACGTTTTGAGTATGCGCTGTGCTACTACCTGACGATGAACTTCATCAGGCCCATCGTAAATTCTCGCGGCGCGCGCATCGCGATAGAACATTTCCAGGGGTGTGTCTTTGGAATAACCGAGCGCCCCATGGACCTGGATTGCGCGATCGATCACGTCATGCAAAACACGGGCGCCGAAAAACTTGATCAGCGAGATCTCGATGCGTGCATCATCGCCCCGATCCAACTTCCAGGCTGCGTTCAGCGTCATCAGGCGGGCGGCATTAATCTCCGCGGCCGAGTCGGCAATCCAGTTTTGCACGGTCTGTTTTTTCGCAAGCGGCTCGCCAAAAGATTTTCGCTTAAGCGCGTAGGCACACATCATTTCAAAACTGCGTTGCGCAGCGCCAATCCAGCGCATGCAGTGTTGAATTCGGCCGGGGCCGAGCCGTGCCTGCGCCAACTTGAAGCCCAGTCCTGGCTCCCCAAGCAGATTCGCAAGTGGCACGCGGCAGTCCTCCAAGCGAACCTCGCAATGACCGCCGATGCCGCCCGAGCCCATCACCGGCACAGCGCGAACGATCTTGAAACCGGACGTGTCTGTCGGGACGAGGATCATGCTGGCGCGGGCATGCGAGTCTGCCGAAGGGTCAGTGACAGCCATCACGATCGCGAATGCCGAGCCCATGGCGCCGCTGGTAAACCACTTGTGGCCGTTGATAAGCCAATCGTCGCCATCCCGCATGGCCGTTGTGCGCAGACCGGTGGGATCGGAGCCGGCAACTTCGGGTTCCGTCATTGCGAAACATGAACGCACTTCTCCAGCGGCCAGCGGGCGGAGGTACTGCTCTTTCTGGTCCGGCGTCGCGGCAACTAGCAACAACTCAGCATTGCCAGCATCTGGCGCGGCATTGCCGAAGAGACGTGGCGCGACAACGGATCTGCCGATGATCTCGTTGATCAATGCCTGACCAATGTAACCGATTCCCATCCCACCCCATTCGCGCGGTAGATTTGGCGCCCAAAGCCCCAGTGCCTTCACTCGTTGTTGCAGGTCACTTTCAAGCTCGGCCGCCAGACCTTCGTCCTCAACCATCTTGCTTTCGTTTGGATAGACAAATTCCTCCATGAAGGCGGTGGTGCGTTGCCGCGTCCGTTCGAGTTCGGGGGAAATGCTGAAGTCAATCATCGGGTGACCTTCCGAAGCGAGAGTTGTTCGACTAGCATGATGGCGGAGCAGCGGGATTGTAACTGTAAGCCGACGTGTTAACCAGACTGCCGTAATCAGAACCGGAGGCGATAGGGCGACGCTCGGCTTGCATGCCCACCGCTCTCAAAAACTGTAGTTGACAGCCGGTCGCTATCACTCCAGGTTCCGATATGTGCGTGTTTCAGGATTTCAATGCATCCGCCATAATCCTGCGCTAACATGCGCGCTGCAATTTACTAAACTCGCCGTCAACCAACTAAGAGGAGGATTCGCGATGAAATGGCCTAGCTCTCTGCTTTCCCTTGGGTTGATCGCTGGCCTTGCAGCCGGGGCAGCCGACGCCCAGCGGCGCAGCGCCGGTTTTCCTTCGGGCACCATTGTTGATTTGTCTTACCCATTCGATTCCGCGACCGTTTACTGGCCCACGGCTGAAACGTTCCACCTTGAGAAGGACTTTGAGGGCACTACCGAACAGGGTTACTACTATTCAGCCTACAGATATTCTGCGGCCGAGCATGGCGGAACGCATATCGATGCGCCAGTACACTTCGCCAAAGGACGAAACACCGTTGACGAAATTCCGCTCGAGCAACTCATAGGGCCAGGCATCGTTGTGGATGTCACAAAACATTGTGACAGCAACCCCGATTACCTAATTACGGAAAGCGACTTTAAGGATTGGGAACAACGAAATGGAAAGATAGCCGCGGGAACGATAGTGCTGCTGCGCACTGGATTCGGCAAGTTTTACCCCGATCGAAAAAAGTACCTCGGTACTGAAAAACGCGGCGCTGGCGCAGTCGCAAATCTTCACTTCCCTGGTCTCCATTCTGATGCGGCGCGCTGGCTAAGTCAAAACAGAAATATTAAGGCTATCGGCCTCGACACGGCCAGCATTGACTATGGACAATCCAAGCTCTTTGAAAGTCATCGCGCACTCTTCGCTAGCGACATTCCGGCGTTTGAAAACCTAGCCAACCTGGATAAGCTTCCCGCCAGAGGATTCTCGGTGATAGCCCTACCAATGAAAATCAAAGGCGGTAGTGGTGGGCCACTACGAATCATTGCCGTCACCGCGAAGCGAAAATAGTGAGATGGACTTCGGGAGCAACATCGACTGGTTTCCCATCAAGTTATCGTTTGCCGTAGCCAGCGCGGCGACCTTGATCGCGCTGGTGGCAGGTTCGGCGCTGGCTTGGTTGTTGGCGCGAAAGCGTTTTCCCGGACGCAACGTAATCGATTCACTTGTTACTTTGCCGTTGGTTTTGCCACCCACTGTGCTGGGTTATTACCTTTTAGTTTTACTGGGCACACGTTCGTCACTGGGTGGGTTTCTTTACCACCGGATGGGTATTCGTCTGACCTTCACGGTTGGCGCCGCTATCGTCGCCGCCACTATCCATGCGCTGCCGCTGGTAACTAAAAGTCTTCGCGCTGCTTTTGAAGGCGTCGACACCGAACTCGAAGCTGCCGCGCGCACGCTCGGTCTCGGCAGTCGTATGATCTTCTTTCGCGTCACGCTGCCATTAGCCTCTCGTGGTGTGCTCGCCGCCACGGCTCTCGCCTTCGCACGCGCTCTGGGCGACTTTGGTGTCACCATCATGATTGCCGGCAATATTCCCGGCCGAACGCAAACTGCTTCTGTAGCTATCTATGACGCTGTTCAGGCCGGACGCGATAACGAAGCATTCACGCTCGCCATCATCGTGTCTTTGATTGCAGTAGTGATGCTTTATTTCATCAACCGCTTTGGCCGATTACGATGGTAGAAGAAGAGTGATGAGTAATGAGTGATGAGGTAATGAGTGATGAGTAATGAGTGATGAGCAATGAGGATTCGTAACCATTCCCTCATCACTCATCACTCATCACTCATCACTTCTCTTCTATCCCAGAAACCCTCTGAACTTGGATTCGCTCGCCGCGTAACCCGGAAACACTGTCTGCAGGTTTGACGTTCCCAGGTGTCGTCGAGCGATTTCGCCAAAGACGTCGCGGAAGTCTGTCGTCAATGTGAGATCGCGGCCTTCATAAAGCTGATCGCCCTTGAGCCCAGGCCATTGACCGTAGACCTTACCACCGCGAACGCTGTTTCCAACGACAAACATCGCGTTAGCGTGCCCATGGTCCGTACCGCGATTGCCATTCTCGCGAGCGGTGCGGCCGAATTCCGACATCGTCAGAATCACAACATCGTCCATTCGCTGGCCGAGGTCCGTATAGAGTGCGGCAATCGCGCTGCTGAACTGTTGCAACAAATTGCCAAGCTGCCCGCGGGCACTGCCCTCGTTCACGTGGGTGTCCCAACCGCCGATATCCGTGAAAGCGACTTCCAGACCTACGCCTGCCTTGATCAACTGAGCGATCTGCAACAACGAATTGCCAAACGGCGAACGCGGATACTGCGCGCCATTCTCTGGATGATATTGAGCCGGATTAACTTTCTTCAGATAATTAACTGCCTCAAAAGTTTCCTTCCCCGTTCCGGCCAGCACGTCGTTCACTGTCTGATCATATATTTCTTCAAATCCGCCCTGGACGCTGGCAGAACTCTGCCCGGCGCGGATGGTGAAGTCAGCCAGGTTTGAGATTGCCAAAGTGGGTGCCTTGCCTTGTAGGGCTCGCGGCATCGTCTGCGTCATCGAGACGGCGCGGAAGAGACTACGTTCAGGATCTGCCTTGCTTTGCAGGTAGCGATTGAGCCAACCGTCGGCAGTTCCCTTCACGCCCGGCGTTGCCGACTCCATGTAATCCTGGGCGTCAAAGTGAGAACGCGTGTTGTCTGGCGAACCCGCGGCATGAACTATGGCCAGACGCTTCGAATTCCACATCGACTTAAAGGGAGCCAGCGAAGGATGCAGCCCAAAGAAGCCATCGAGGTCGACTGCCGATTCGGCATTCCCTGACTCAGGCTTAGCAATCGCGATCGATGGCCTCAAATCGTAGTAGGCACGCTCGCCGTAAGGAACGACCATGTTCAAGCCGTCGACAGCGCCGCGCTGAAAAATCGCGATCAGCGTTTTACGACGGCCACCCGTTATCCGCTCACGACTTTGACCAAGCACAGTGCGTTGCAGGAATGATGGCGCGACATTCATCAAGCCAAAGCTGGCAAGTGCGACGCCCCCGGACCTAATAAAAAACCTTCGATTCATAACTCAAAAACCTCGTGCTTTGTGCTTTGTACTTTGTACTTCGCTCTTCGGCGTTCTTTTCGTTGCTCGTCCAGATCGAAACACAAAGCTCAAAGTTCAAAGTACCGCTCTAAGTTCTCAGCTTTATTGTCTCTGAAATTCTGGCGAACCCAATATTAATCCCACTATCCTGGTTACCGGATCTGTGATGTTGGCACCAGAGCGCGCGAGTTGCTGGCGCGGCTGAGCCTGGCTCCCGGGCGGCTGGCCATCCAACATCCCGCTCGCAGGATGATCGTTATCCGTCGCTGTTTTCGGAGACATTGCCGGAACTACCAGCGCTGGCCGTTCATTGAATTGCCTCAGCAGTGCCTCTTTCGTTTTGGAAGTGATGTCTCCGGCGACGATTACATTTAGGAACCGTTCCATAATCTGCGTCTGACTTAGAGATTGCTCGTTGGCCGCGTTTCCGACAAAGCGTTTCAGATCCACGCGTGTTCCAGGGATGCGATTGCTGGCCAGCATCAGTCCGAAATTGAAACGCTCCAGGAGACCGCCGGTGTTAACCCAGCTTTCGGCCGTGTCCGAATAACCGTTGGGTGTCTGAAATCCGTAAAGTGGCTCACCCATGCGCGCAATCCACTGGTGCAACTGCGGACCGCCGTTGGTCTCGGCGCCCAGGGTCCGAATAGCACTGATGGCCAGTTCGAAGGGACGTTTCACCTTGGCGCGATAAGCCTCGGAAGCGTTGAACTCCGGCGAGAAAAAGATCGCTCGCAGCGTTTCACGAATGTCGCCGTTGCTCTTCGTGAATGTGGCTGCAACGCGATCGACTAGCGCGGCTGGAGGATTGTCCGAGACGAAGTGGCGTACCAGCTTCGTCGCTACGAACTTCGCCGTCGCGGAATTATGCGCAAGAATGTCCAGAACCATGAGGCCATCTTTGATCCCGCCGCCTGAGGGAATCTTGTGGCCCAAAACAACTTTCTCGCCGTCATCGTGCGCGCGCTGATTGAAGAAAAACTTGCCGGCATTTTCACGTAACATATCTGCACGTGGTCGGTTCATCGTCGCCTCTGCAGCCGCTCCGCCGCCGCGCGGCGCGAAGATAGTCCAACCCGTAAAGCAACGCGCAACTTCCTGCACATCTTTTTGTGTGTAGCCTCCTTCGACTCCGAGCGTGTGCAATTCCATCAACTCGCGCGCGTAGTTTTCATTGATCCCGCGCCGCGCCTGTAGTTGCGGTCGCTGTTGGTGCGGGTCGTTACTCATCCTGACTAGCGGTCGACTGTTATCGCGATCACCCATCAGAAGTTGGGCCAGTAGACCTCGTTGCACACGCAGACGATTGCCGCCGCCCAGTTGAGCGTTGGGACTGACGCTCTGAAAATTGTCGAGATAGAAAAGCATTGCCGGGCTCTGCGCAGTGGCGAGCAGAAGATCTGAAAACTTGCCCATCGCATTAGGACGGATCGTATCGCGATCGTAGGAAACCAGCAGCCAACGATCGGCGCCCTTGCCGGCAAATACGTTGAAGTGGTTGGTCCAGAAGTCGACCATCACTTCCTGCAACTGACGTTCGCTGTAGACCGCCCGCAAAATTCGCGAGGCTTGCAGCTCGCCAGTGATCCGCTGCGGCAATTGCAAGCCATTTTGCAAATAGTATTCACGAATGGCTCGGCGATACTCTTCGTTGTCCCTTGCCGGCGGATCTATTTTGGCGCCGGCTTCATTCTTCGCGGTGTTTTCGTTTTTCGCCTGGGCGTCTCCAGACATCATCGCTCCGTTGTCGGGTTGTGGAGGCTTCTGCTTTACGCCCTGAATAGCAGCCGCGTCTTTGGTTCTATTCTTCTGGGCCGCCGCTAAGTCAGCCGGCAGATCGCCACGTCGTTGAAGCTGCCGAAGAAGTTGACCGGGCTGCGGATATTTTTCATATAACTCCGCTGTCGTCATTGAAAGCGTGGGAAGATCTTTGACCTTCGCTTCGGCTACTGCGTCCTGAATTTTTTCAGGATTGAGCTGCTGATTAATGTAATTCTCCAGGCCCATCGCCTTCACGCGCTCAAGGTCCCCGGGTCTGGCGCCAAAACCGAGCCGATTTAGAGCGTGCAGTATTCGCTGATCCTCAGTAAGACGTGTAATCGGTCGATTAGCTTGCGAATTTGTTGCAGTGGAGGCAACTCCAAAGGTGGCGGAAAAAAAAGCAGCGATCGTGAGCATTGCAGCCAAACGGCGGACGATCGAATAACCTAAGTGGCAACTTGTATGTTTCATGACGTAGCTTCCTATTTGACTAACCGAAACACCTGATTCCAGTCTTTTTTGCTGTGAATTTAGACGCATCGCGACGGCGGATGGTTGATTAAATTCCTCTCCGCTTATCAGAACCGCGAACTGTAGCGATCGGGGGTTCCAATATGGTGATCGATAGCTGGCGCCGATGGCTCGCAGAAGAGTTTAGTCGGAGTTGTGATATCCACGCGGGCGGTGCAACTGTATAACCCCTAACGCGTGCCAGGTTCAGATCGTTCTCTGTCAGCCGGGCTAAACGTGCGTGTTGTATGTTCGGTTACGCTCGGCATTGGTTCGAGACGCGGCGGAAATTGTTGACGTGGCGCAGGTATTTGCATGGGGGTCTGATGCTGATTTTGCGGCTGATAGAACTCTCGATTCAAAGAGAATACTTTCAACCAGAAGCGAAGGATCAGCGCAGTGCAACCAAACAACGTAGCCATACTGAAGATGACCATCCAGGCAATCGCCGCAGGATGGAGGTGCATTTCCGCCAATTTGGTTGCGCCGCCGAATATGACCCCAATTCCGCCTGTCACTGTTAATCCCAAAACGATCGCAGGAAAGCCTAACTTCATCGGTTTGACCGGCGTGGGGTATCCCGTCGCGACTACAGACAAATTAGCACCGCAACGGTTGCAATACTTGAGTTCTACTGGGATCTCGTTGCCACAGGATGGACAAAACATAGCGCCTCCAAAGTGATCGTTGCCGGCTCCTACAAATAATGGCCTTAATGTACCACTAGACAATCATGATAGAAATAGGTCACGCCTCTGGAGTGCGTACAAGACGCGCAAGATGTTCGGGACGCAATGCGATATTGGGCCAGGAATTTCTGTCCTTCAGTCTGTTCGCTGGCTTCGGAAGTATGGTCTCGCCTGCTGGACAATTACTGAATTCGGTAGGCTCGATTTTTCCAGATAACTATTATCACGCCATCTAACTGTTGAGCGATGGCGCCGAGGCCTGGTTCATCAGCGACCAACGCGCGAAATTGTTCCGAGCCTCGCACGACCTTAACCGTCGCCCGCGGTGATTCATAAGCGGTATCAACCCAGGCGTTGCCCTCGCGTATGAAACGTCGGCCTGAGACTGAGCGACTCTCAACTTCAGTACCCTTATTTTTCTTGTCCGAGGTGCTCGGTCCTGCCCGGCGCGCTGTAAGCACTTCCGTTCGTTGCATAGCCAGACCTCCTGTCCTGGGAACAGCAGAACGATTGGGTCCGTGTTCAGCACTCGGCTGACTCCTGGCTATATCGTCTCGCTGACGCTCCTGTTCTTCACGCTTCGCGGATTGCTCTTTTTCAAGGGCGATTGAGCCGGCATCGCTCAAGTACGGTCTCGGCGGCGGAGCAGCCGCAGCTTTAGGCTCAGGAGCATACGATGGCCTTAACTCTGACAAGCCTGCGACGGTCCCGGGTTGGTCCGCGTCTTTTGCTACTGGCGCACTCGCCGCGCTTTTGGTAGCGACGACACCCGCCCCTCCGCCTGCGCCAGTCTTATCGTTTTTGAGGCTATCTATTTCTTTGCTCGCGTTGGTAGTCGCAGCCAAGTTACTTCCCTTTTGTGTTGCGGGCGCCGCTTGATTGGTTGGTGCACTCGGCAATTCAGTTTGTTTAGCTGGAGCGACATACGTCGACGAATCTGCGCGTTGATTCCGGGCAATCAATTCAGGCCGACGCGGTTGCCTTAGTGCCACCAAACTGATCCCGATAACAGCAGTCAGTACGAGGACCGGAACTGCGAAACGTAAAACGGCGGGGGAAAAGAGCGCGGCTAGTTTCTGAAAAAAGCCTAACCCACTTTTTAGATCCGAAACTTCATCACGAACCGCCGTGCCGGTCGCCTGAGTCAAACTGACAATGATTCCGCGGCAGGCAGCGCAGTCAGCCAGATGCTCAGTGTAGCGAACGCGCGCAGCCGCGGGCGCCACTCCTTCTGCGTAAGAGTTTAATTCGTCTGCATCGAGATGTTCGGAAAAGTTCCCTTTGCCACCCCCGCAGACCGATCCGTTCTGCCATGACGATTTATGCCACCCTTTCGCGAGAGACCGCAGCAATAGATCGACCGGATTGTTCTTAGTTTGTTTCATCTGGCGTAATTCTCTGCCGTTTAGAGAACGCTTCCGAACGTGCTTGCTTGCGCGGCAAGCGTTAGCGAAAGATCCTCCAGATCCACTTTTTACCCTGCAATCTCATTTTCTTTCTTCATTAGAATACTTTCGGTTCTCAGTAATGGCTCGATGTCACCTTCGAGATGAAGGCCTATCTCGGAAAAGGCGTGCTCGGTTTCGGGCTTAGTCCAGCCTTCTTCTTCAACCAGAATGCGTTCCACCTGCTGCCGTAGCTCAGCATGAACGCGCGTGAGGCGGCGACTTGCGGTCGCCTCGTGCACACCAAGCACCGCCCCAGCCTCGCGCAAACGAAGACCGTCAAAGTAGTAAAGCTTTACTAACAAGCGGTCCTCAGCGGAAAGTTGTTGGATCGATGAGGCTAATGCCTTTTCCATTTCAGCGCCGGCCAGTTTTTTGGAAATCTCCTGTTCTGGATTGACAACTTCGCCGTGCCCAGACCAGATAGTCTCCTCCTGACCACTCTGAATGATCCGATCAAAATCAGCGTCTTCTTCAGTCTGAACCAGCCGCAATTGTTTTCGATGCTGATCTACGGCAAGTTGAGCCACAACCGCTCGAAGCCAGCCGGCCAGCGAACCACGTCCGGAGTAATACGCAAGTTTGCCTGCCGGCTTTCCATCCTCTCGAACGCGCAATCCGTGCAGTTCTGCCCAGATAGACTGTGCTAGATCTTCTGCTGCTTCTTCACTTGAACTTGCCGCGCGCGCGGCTGATCGGACAGTTGGAGAAAAGCGCTCAACTAGCTCGCCCCAGGCTGTTTGATTTCCGTGTTCGCAGGCGACGATGAGGCAAAGATCATCCGCCTGGAGTTTGTCAATGAAGTCCCGTACCACTTGCGTTGGCGCCTGCGGGTCATCACGCAAAACATACTTGTCAACAGTTGCCCTAATTCGCGGTATCAGCGTTTCGCCGGTTAATGAATAATAGTCGTCGGCGCGCGCAAGTAAACGATTGGCACCTTCAGTAAAAACGTTTTCGATTGGCTCTATGTGTTGCTTCACTGGGGACTCATGGGGGTTTTTCGCCTACCGCCTACGATGTTTATGCTATCACGTCGGGCTAACCATTTGTCGCTCACCCGGAAGCTTGGATGTCCCGTAGCATTTCAAGTTGCCGCACGTGTGCTCTTTAACGACTAACTTTGACACGTCTTAGCCCGAGGGGCTAGATTCGACTTTTAATAACCGTGAGCGGCGAGTACCAGCAAGACGACGGTCATAGGCCTTTTTAGGCCGCCGCGCCATAAGCTAAACGCGCTGCAGCCAGCTGAGATTCGTGTTTCCATGCTGAGAGTCACTGAGATATTTCGCTCTATTCAAGGCGAATCCACCCATGCGGGTCGGCCCTGCACCTTTGTGCGGTTAACTGGTTGCCCCATGCGCTGCGTATGGTGCGACAGTGAATATACGTTTAGCGGGGGCGAATACTTTGCGCTCGATGACGTGATGAAGCAGATACGCGCATTTGGTTGTAAGCTCGTGGAAGTAACCGGGGGCGAGCCGTTGGCTCAGCGTGACGCGTTTAGTTTGATCGAACGTTTGTGTTCCGAAGGCTACGAAGTGCTCGTGGAAACGGGAGGCTACGTTTCAACCGAAGACCTTGATCCCAGAGCCATAATCATTCTTGACATAAAGTGTCCGGCCTCAGGGGAAGAAGCACGTAACCATTGGTCAAACCTCGAACGCTTGCGCGCGGACAAGGACGAAGTGAAGTTTGTGATCGTCAACTTCGAGGATTGGAGCTACGCGCTGGAAATTATCAGACGTTACGAGCTGGATAAACGGGCGAGTGCCGTTCTTATTTCACCCGCCTGGAACATGTTGGACCTGAAAGAGTTGGCGGCGTGGGTGTCTGCCAGCGGACTTGATGTGCGTATGCAACTGCAACTGCACAAGTACATCTGGGGCCCTGAGGCACGCGGAGTTTAATGGGCGGACATACCGAAGCAGCCTACGAGATTTCCGAAGTAGCCGAACCTGAGAAGGCTCGGTCGGGCCTTGCCGTTTGCCTGGTGTCGGGCGGCATGGACTCTTGTGTAACTGCGGCCATCGCCAATGAAGAGGCGGAACGGCTTGCCTTTCTTCACGTTTCATATGGTCAGCGTACAGAGGACCGTGAACGACGTGCCTTTGAGCAGATTGCTAACCACTATTCCGTCCAAAAACGCCTGGCTGTTTCCCTGGGACACTTAGCTCAGATCGGCGGCTCATCACTAACCGACGAGGCCGTCGCTGTCACATCAGCAAATCTTTCAGCCCACGGCATACCAACAAGCTACGTGCCGTTTCGGAATGCCCATCTCTTATCGATCGCGGCGAGCTGGGCTGAGGTGATCGGCGCAACTTCCATCTACATCGGCGCGGTCGGAGAAGATTCATCCGGTTATCCGGATTGTCGGCCCGAGTTTTATGAAGCGTTTCAGGAAGCGATAACTCTGGGCACAAAACCGGAAACTCTAATTCAGATCAAAACTCCCATCATCGCAATGAACAAGGCGGAAATAGTGAAACTCGGTGAAAAACTCAGTGTGCCCTTCGAACTTACGTGGTCGTGCTATAGCCAGTCAGAAGCTGCTTGCGGCGACTGCGATTCATGCGCTCTGCGGCTTCGTGCTTTTCGCGCTGCGGGTATCACGGATCCTATTCCATATCTGCTTGACAGTAAGAGGTTTGCTTATTAACGTTAGCTTGTTTCTAGTAAGCAAATTACAACCGGAAGCGGAGCCAAAGCATCTTATGGGCTCTCCCGTAATTCGAAGTTACCTAGTCATTCTCTTTGGAGGAATCTTAGATGTTTCATAGATACTTTTTCCCAATCCTCGCCAGTATAACTCTCGTCTTTTCGGCCAGCTTGCTGGTTTCCGCACAGAACGGCCAGCTTCGCGGACACGTAACTCTGAAAAAGGCTGATGGCTCAGTCGTACCGGCGGCCGACGCTATCGTTGACGTGTTCCGAATGGACCTATCTGGTGATTTCACGCTGAAGACTAATAAGAAAGGCGAGTTTGTGCATGCCGGTTTGCCTATTCAGGGCACTTATACTCTTTCCGTTAGTATGCCCGGCGCGCAGCCTTATTACCTGCCGGGTGTAAAGGCGGGAAGAGACGAGGACTATAAGATTGAATTGGCGACCGGTGATGGCAAACGTCTCACGCGCGCTGATATAAAAACGATAATGGCAAGAACACCTAGCGCGACATCTGGAGGAGAGTCCGCTGAAGACAAAGCCAAGCGTGCGGAAATTATGAAAAAGAATGCCGAGATAGAGGCGGCCAACAAGAAAGTAGAAACATCGAATGCGACAATTGAGCGAACTTTTAAAGCGGGGAACGAAGCTCTTAAGGCCAAGAATTACGATGCAGCGATCGCGCAGTTTGACGAAGGTTTAACCGCCGATCCCGATCATCCGGGTGCACCGGCGCTCTTGACAAACAAAACCATGGCCTTAAGTGCCCGCGCAGTCGAGAAGTACAATGCGGCTATTCAGTCTAAGGATGACGCAGCAAAAACGGCTGGTCTCGAAGCCGCAAAAAAGGATTGGCAGGCGGCGAGCGAATCCGGCGCCAAGGCTGTCGCGATGTTAAAGGCAATGCCAGCTCCAGCCGATCCAGCCGGGGCTAACGCTGCCAAGGTGAACTTGTACTTTGCGCTTATGGCGAGGGCTGATGCTACTCGTCTCTTTGTGGTCAAGGTCGACCCAAGCAAGGCAGAAACAGGTGTAACCGCATATCAGGAATACATTGCTGCCGAGACAGATCCGGTGAAAAAGGCAAAGGCCGAACATGATCTAGCTCAGATGCTGTTTGATGCCAATGCATTTGATCAGGCTCTGGTACAGTATCAGAAGATTCTTGACGCTAATCCCGATGACCTGAATGCATTGCTCAGATCGGGCCAGATTCTTTTCAATATTGGCGCGATCAATAGCGACAAGACAAAGTATCAGGAGGCTGCAAACTTTTTAGCCAAGTTTGTTGAGAAAGCTCCGGATACTGACCCACTAAAGGCAGATGCCAAAGCAATTCTAGATACGCTAAAGGATCAGGCGAACGTGAAACCGGAGAAGACAGCGCCAGTGCGCCGGACTAGGCGTCCGTAAGCGAAAAAAAGCACCCAAGACTATCAAGCAAAGGCCGCACTGGGGCGCGATCCCCTAGCGCGGCCTTCCCTTTTTCCCGAAGCTGGATTAGATAGCCGCACTTCGTTTTACCGCTCCCCCATTTGTTGGACTTCCTGCTCAGTCTATTGTTCTGAACACTCTGGAATTTAGTTGCTTTTGGCGATTCCTCGGCAAAAATTGAGCCTTGACATCGCCGAGGATCAACTTGTACTATGCTTGCCCAACGGTGTTTAGCAAGCCGTTCCGCCGTAGTCCTAACTCCCATTCTGCATAGTTTTTCTCGCAGGATCACTGGCCCATCTCGTGGATCATCTCTTAGATATCTCAGCACCGGGGTACAAATGTCGGCAAAACTAGGCGAAATTCTCGTTCGGGAGAATCTCATCAGCCCGCAACATCTGCGTGAGGCAC